>NZ_JBSGUP010000204.1:0-12152 GCF_053607985.1 Streptomyces sp. NPDC055078 | reverse complement strand
GGCGGGTACGGATACCCGCTGGATCAGCGGGCGTAGTACTCGACGACGAGCTGCTCGTCGCAGATCACGGGGACTTCCTTGCGCTGCGGGTCACGGTCCAGGCGGAACGCCAGGGCCTTCAGGTTGACCTGGAGGTAGCGCGGGGTCTCGCCGTCGGCGGCGAAGCCACCCTCGCGGGCGACCAGGAACAGGTTCTTCTCGCGCGAGCGCTCGCGGACCATCACGACGTCGTCGGGACGGACGCGGAACGACGGCTTGTCGACCTTGCCGCCGTTGACCTCGATGTGGCCGTGGACGACCATCTGACGGGCCTGGTAGATGGTGCGGGCGATGCCCGAACGCAGCACCAGGGCGTCGAGGCGGCGCTCCAGCTCGATGACCAGCGCTTCGCCGGTCTTGCCCTCGGCCTTGCGGGCGCGGTCGTAGGCACGGACCATCTGGCGCTCGCTGATGTCGTACTGGGCGCGCAGGCGCTGCTTCTCCAGCAGACGGACCTTGTAGTCCGAGTTCTGCTTGCGGCCGCGGCCGTGCTCACCCGGGGGGTACGGGCGGGCTTCGAAGTACTTGACGGCCTTCGGCGTCAGCGCGATACCGAGCGCACGCGACTTCTTGACCTTGGGACGCGACTGGTTAGGCACGTTCTCCAGACCTCCGTTGTAGGTTAGGTTAGGCTCACCTTACTCAAGGAGATCGTATGTCTCACCCTGGGAACACCAAACGCGTCACGGACAGCACAAAGAACGTCGACGCTGCTCAGAAGAGCGCCGAAACGACGGAGGTCCGATCAGCTCATGGTCAGCCGCGTCCCAGCGGGCTTGAAATCGATCGGATGCCGTCAGCAGCCGAACGCACACGAACTCTCGTACAGAATACATGCTCCGGCGTACTGCTCGTTCCGGGCGTGGACGCCGTCCGGCCGGAGCAGCTGAGCCCGCAGGCCCGGGTGGTGGGGCCCGACGGCGAGGTGTTCCTGCTGTTCCCCGCGGACTCCCCCGCCGTACGGGCGGCCACCCACGCCCAGGACGACGAGCTGCGCGCCGTACTGGAGATCACGGATGTCGCGCCGGTCTCCGTGCCCCACCGTATCCGCGGCCGTGCCTGGGTCTCGGGCTGGCTCACCTGTGTCCCCGGACTGGCCGAACCCGGAGCGATGATGCTCCGGCTCGAAGTCGGCGAGCTGTACGTCGACGATCTGTGGGGCGCCCTGGCCGTCGAGCCCGAGGACTTCGCCCGCGCCGCGGTCGACCCGCTCGTGGCCCACGAGGCGGAGCTGCTCCAGCATCTGCACTCGGCCCACGGCGAGCAGTTGCAGGAACTGTGCGGGCTGCTCGGCGAGCGCACGGGCGGCGCCGACGCGTCGCCGAGCCGCGCGGTGCCGCTGGCGCTGGACCGGTTCGGCCTGCGGGTGCGGTTCGTCGGTCACTCCTGCTTCGACGCGCGCTTCGACTTCCCCGAGCCGGTACGGGACGTCACCGAGCTGCGCCGGGCGATGCACACCCTCTTCGAGGCCGCCGCGCACTGACGCCGGGCCGCGCACACACCACGACGACCCGCCGCGCACCACGGCGCCGGGCCGCGCCGGACGCCGGCGCCCCGGGCCGGGTCGGCCACGTCCCGTCTGCCCGGCGGGCGCCCCGGCGGGCCCCGGCGCGGGCTAGTCTCCGCGCAGCCGCTCGCGGACCTTCTCGACCACGTCCGCGTACCGCGCCTCCGCGCCGTACCGCGTCGGCTCGTAGTACCGCTTGCCGTGCACCTTGTCCGGTGCGTACTGCTGGGCGGCGATCCCGCCGGGCACATCGTGCGGATACACATATCCCCGGGCGTGGCCCAGCTTTTCCGCGCCCTTGTAATGGCCGTCGCGCAGATGCGGCGGAACCGGGCCGGCGAGGCCGGCCCGCACATCGGCGAGGGCGGCGCCGATGGCGGTCGTCGCGGTGTTCGACTTGGGGGCGAGCGCGAGCGCGATGGTGGCATGGCTGAGGGTGAGCGCGGCCTCCGGGAAGCCGATCAGCGCGACGGCCTGGGCGGCGGCGACCGCCGTGGGCAGCGCGGTGGGATCGGCGAGCCCGATGTCCTCGCTCGCCGAGATCATCAGCCGGCGCGCGATGAACCGGGGGTCCTCCCCCGCCTCGATCATGCGGGCCAGATAGTGCAGCGCCGCGTCCACGTCGGAGCCTCGGATCGACTTGATCAGGGCGCTGGCCACGTCGTAGTGCTGATCGCCGTCGCGGTCGTAGGCCACCGCGGCGCGGTCGACCGTCTCCTCGACGGTCGTCAGCGAGATCTCCTCCTCGCCCTTGTCGAGCGCGGCACCCGCCGCGGCCTCCAGGGCGGTCAGAGCCCTGCGGGCGTCGCCGCCCGCGACCCGCAGCAGATGGGCTTCGGCGTCCGGGGGCAGGGTGAGCGCGCCGCCGAGCCCTCGCTCATCGGTGAGCGCGCGCCGCAGCAGCCCCTGGAGATCGCCGTCGGTCAGCGACTCCAGAGTCAGCAGCAGGGAGCGGGAGAGCAGCGGGGAGATCACCGAGAAGTACGGATTCTCGGTGGTGGCGGCGATCAGTGTCACCCAGCGGTTCTCCACGGCGGGCAGCAGGGAGTCCTGCTGTGCCTTGGAGAAACGGTGGATCTCGTCGAGGAAGAGGACGGTCTCCTTGCCGAAGCCGCCCGCCGCCCGCCGCGCGCCCTCGATGACCGCGCGGACCTCCTTGACGCCCGCGGTGATCGCGGACAGCTCGACAAAGCGCTTGTCGGTCGCCTGGGAGACGACATACGCCAGTGTCGTCTTGCCGGTCCCGGGCGGCCCCCACAGAACGACCGACGAGGGTCCGGCCCGACCGCCGCCGTCACCGACGAGGCGGCGCAGCGGCGAGCCCGGCTTGAGCAGATGCTGCTGGCCGAGGACTTCATCGAGGTCGCGCGGACGCATCCGGACGGCCAGGGGACTGCTGGACGGGTCCTTCTCCTGGCGGTCTTCGGCGGCGGCGGTAAAGAGGTCGGGCTCCACGCGAAGAGCCTATGCCAGGGCACTGACAGTGCCGCCGGGAGCCGGCCGAGTGCCGTCGCCGGGAGCGGGAGCGCCGGGTCCCGGAGGACCGGCCGGCCGGCTCAGCCAGGCCGTACGCGGGCTCGGACGGCCCGGACCGTACGCGGGCTCAGCCCAGGCCGTACGCGGGCCCGGCCCAGGCCGTACGCGGGCCCGGCCCAGGCCGTACGCGGGCCCGGCCCAGGCCGTACGCGGGCCCGGCCCACCCGGACCGTACGCCGGCTCAGCTGGTCCAGAAGTCCCACCAGCGCGTGAGGATCAGCATCCCGATGACGCCGATCCACAGCACGGGCGGCAGCCAGTGGAACTCCAGCAGTCCGTTGCGCAGGCCATCGGGCACCTTGATGATCCGGTGCTTGATGTTGTGCACGGTGACGTAGCAGAACATCACGATCGTGGCGACCCAGGCGAGCGAGCACCACAGGCACAGGGAATTGATGTTGTACAGCGACTGGTACATCAGCCAGGTGCAGAACCCGACACCGAACACACAGCCCGCGTTCAGCCCCAGCCAGAACCACTGCCGGTAGCGGGCGCCCGCCAGCAGACCGGCGCCGATCGCGATCACCATCGAATAGGCGGCCAGACCCAGCATCGGGTTCGGGAACCCGAACGCCGCCGCCTGCTCGCTCTTCATGATGTTGCCGCAGGAGACCACCGGGTTGAGGCTGCACCCCGGGGTGAAGGAGGGGTCCTCCAGCAGCTTGAACTTGTCGATCGTGATGATCCAGGACGCCAGCAGACCGGCGGCGCCCGTGATGACCAGCAGCCAGGCGAAGGGCCGTCCGGCACCGATCCCGCCTGTCCCCGGAGGGTCCGTGCGCTCGTCCGAGGTCACGTCGTCCACCGCTGCTGTCGCCATGTCGATATCGCCCGATTCCTCACTCGTGGCCTGCTGGGGCACGGTTCATTCTGCCGCACCGGGGCCGGTGTCAACCGTTCGGTGGACATAAGGATGTACGCACGGTCGTTCCCCCGAAAGGCGGGCCCGACCAGGCTGAACGGCATGACAGAACTGGCGGTCAAGGTACGTGGACTTCGCAAACGCTATGGCGGGAAGAGCGCGGTGGACGGCCTGGACCTGGGCATTCGCAGGGGCGAGGTCTTCGGGATCCTCGGGCCCAACGGGGCGGGCAAGAGCACGACGGTCGAGATCCTCCAGGGTCACCGCACCCGGGACGCGGGCGAGGTGAGCGTCCTGGGCGCGGACCCCGCGACCGGGGACCGGCGGTGGCGGTCCCGGATCGGCATCGTTTGGCAGGATGAATCCGCGCCCGCCGAGTTGACGGTCCGGGAGACCGTCACCCATTTCGCCCACTACTACCCGCGGCCTCGCGACCCCGAGGAGGTCATCGGCCTGGTGGGTCTGGAGCAGAAGGCGGACGACCGCGTCAAGGCGCTCTCCGGTGGCCAGCGGCGGCGGCTCGATGTGGCACTGGGCGTGATCGGGGGACCCGAACTGCTGCTGCTCGACGAGCCCACGACCGGTTTCGACCCGGCCGCCCGGCGGGGTTTCTGGGAGCTGATCCGGCAGCTCGCCGCCGAGGGCACCACCATCGTCCTGACCACGCACTATCTGGAGGAGGCCGAGGTGCTGGCGCACCGGCTCGCGGTGGTCGCGACCGGGACCGTGGTCGCCGAGGGCACTCCTGAGGGACTGCGCGGGGAGTACGCGGCCGATGCCACCGTCACCTGGACCGAACCGGGCGGCGCCCGGCGCAGCGAACGGACCGCCGCGCCCACCCGTACCGTCGCCGCCCTGATGAACCGCTTCGGCGGCGAGATCCCCGGTCTGGTGATCAGCAGACCCACCCTGGAGGACGTCTATCTCCGCCTGACGGGACAGGAGACCCCGCGATGACCACTGTGACGGACACCGGACCGGCCACCGCCCGGGACCAGCGGCTCCCCGGCGTCGGCGTCCTCGGGCTCCGGCGGGGCGCCCTGGAGCTGAAGACCTTCTTCCGCCAGCGCGAGCAGGCCGTCTTCACCTTCGCCTTCCCGATCGTCTTCCTCTTCCTGTTCGCGTCGATCTTCACCGGCGATGTGGAGGGCGCGGGCATCACCGCCTCCCAGCTCTATGTGCCCGCGATGATCGCCGCGGGCATCATGGCGATCAGCTTCCAGTCGCTCGGTATGTCGATCGCCATCGAGCGGGACGAGAAGCAGCTGCGCCGGCTGCGCGGCACGCCGATGCCGCCCGCCGCGTACTTTCTCGGCAAGGTGTGGCTGGTCCTGGTCACCGGGGTGGTGGAGACGGCGCTGCTGCTGGCGGTCGGCAAGATCTTCTACGATGTGGATCTGCCCGCGACCCCGGAGAAGTGGCTCACCTTCGGCTGGATCTTCGCGCTGGGGCTGACCGGGTGCGCGCTGCTCGGCATCGCCATCAGCAGTGTGCCCAGGTCCGGCCAGAGCGCGAGTTCCGTGGTCATCCTGCCGTTTCTGGTGCTCCAGTTCATCTCCGGCGTGTACATCGCGATCGACACCATCCCCGACTGGATGCTGAACATCGGCGCGCTGTTCCCGCTGAAGTGGATGTGCCAGGGTCTTCGCGGAGTGTTTCTGCCCCAGTCCGCGGCCGTCCTGGAACAGACCGGAGGGTGGGAGTACGGCCGTATCGCCCTGGTACTGGGGGCCTGGTGCATCGGAGGACTGGTGCTGTGTCTGGCGACCTTCCGCTGGAAGAGCCGTCGCGACGGCTGATGGAGCGGACGACCACGGCCCGGGAGCCGGACATCTGGTCCGGCGACCCGCGGCCCTGGGACGCGTACTTCGGGCTGGTCTGGGTGCTGACCCCGGCCTTCGCCCTCGGCGGCTCCGGGCTCGGCGGCACCGCCCGGGGCATCGCGGCCGTGCTCTTCGTCCTGCTGCTGCCCTGGTATGTGTGGGCCGGGCGGCCCGAGCTGATCACGGACGGTGCGGACCGGCGGCGCTCGCTGCGCTATGTGACGGGGCTGCTGCTGCTCTTCCTCCCGTCGGCGGTCCTGGTCGACGAGATGCGGATCGCGGTCTTCGCGATCGTCCCCCAGTGCTTCATGCTGCTGCCCATGCGGCCCGCGCTGGCCGCCGTGGCGGTGGTCAATGTCGTACCGGTGGGGGGCTGGGCACTGCTGCTGCGGCCCGAGGGCACGGGGCTCGTCGCTCCGCTGGTGTCCAGTCTGATCTCCCTGCTGTTCTCGGTGGTCTTCGGCAGCTGGATCATCCGCATCATCGCGCAGAGCAAGGAACGGGCCGATCTGATCGCCGAGCTGGAGGCGAGCCGGGAGGAGGTCGGACGGCTGTCGGCGGCCCATGGCGCGCTCGCGGAACGGGAGCGGATGTCCCGCGAGATCCATGACACCCTCGCCCAGGGGTTCACCAGCCTGCTGATGCTCGTCCAGGTGGTGGACGCCGAAGTGGAACGCGATCTGCCGGCCGCCCGCCGCCATCTGCGGCTGATGGCCGACACCGCCCGGCAGAACCTCGCCGAGGCCCGTGCCCTGGTCGTCGGCGGCACCCCCGCCGACCTCGACGGCAGCTCACTGCCGGACGCCCTGCGCAGACTGGCGAAGCGCCATGTCTCCCCGGCCGAAGTCGAGGTCGGGGGCACTGCCCGCCCGCTGTCCCCCGCCCTGGAGGTGGTCGCGCTGCGGGCCTGCCAGGAGGCCCTCGCGAACGCCGCGAAGCACGCGGGCCCCGGAGCGCCGGTGTCCATCGCCCTCGACTACTCCGACACCGCCCTGCGGCTCTCGGTGCACGACACGGGCCGCGGCTTCGACGACTCCCTGCCGCTGCCGGGGTACGGGCTGCGCGGACTGCGCGCCCGCGCCGCGGAGGTGGGCGGCAGCGCCGAGGTGCGCAGCCGGCCCGGCTCCGGCACTACGGTCTCCGTACGGCTGCCGTTCCCGAGGCCGCCCGGAGCGGAGAGAGGTGCCGAGTGATCCGCGTGCTGCTGGCCGACGATCATCCCGTCGTACGGGAGGGTCTGCGCGGCATGCTGGGTGCCGAGCCCGATCTGACGGTGGTGGGCGAGGCGTCGAGCGGCCCGCGGGCGGAGGCGCTCAGTGCCGAACTGCGCCCGGACATCGTGCTGATGGATCTGCGGATGCCGGGGGGCGGCGGAGTCGAGTCGATCGACCGGATGCGGGCGGCCGGGCTGCCGTGCCGGGTGATCGTGCTGACGACGTACGAGACGGACGGTGACATCCTGCGCGCGGTCGAGGCGGGCGCAGCGGGCTATCTGCTCAAGGACCTGGCGCGGGGCGAACTCGCCGACGCGATCCGGGCGGCGGCGCGCGGTGAGACGGTGCTCGCGCCGTCGGTGGCCGCGCGGCTGGTGGACCAGCTCCGCAGCCAGCCGGAACGGCCCCGGCTGTCGGAGCGGGAGACGGCGGTGCTGCGGCTGGTGGCGGAGGGGTGCACCAACGCGGAGATCGGGCGGCGGCTGTTCATCGGGGAGTCGACGGTGAAGACGCATCTGCTGCGGGTCTTCGCCAAACTGGGCGTGGACGACCGGACGGCGGCGGTGACGCACGCGATGCGGCGGGGCCTGCTGTAGACGCGCGGGCCGTCGGAAACGTTCGCCCGCACGGCCCCGGACGAGGCCGGTGCCGGTGCCGTGCGGGTTCCCTCGATGGCGTCAGCCCAGGCGCTTGCGGAGTTCCCCGGTGACATCCGACAGCGGGACCGGGTTCTGCTCGCCCGACTCCATGTCCTTGACCTGGACGAGACCCTCGGCGAGATCGCGCTCACCGGCGACGATCGTGTAGCGCGCGCCGCTGCGGTTGGCCGCCTTCATCGCACCCTTGAGGCCCCGGCCGCCGTACGCGAAGTCCGCCGCGACGCCCGCCCGGCGGAGCTGGGTGACGACGCCGAAGAGCACCCGCCGTGCCTCCTCGCCGAGCGGTACCGCGAACACGCTGGTGGACGGCGGGAGGTCCAGTGCGATGCCCTCCGCCTCCAGCGCCAGGACCGTACGGTCGACGCCGAGCGCCCAGCCCACCGACGGCAGCGCGGGGCCGCCGATCATCTCGGAGAGGCCGTCGTACCGGCCGCCGCCGCCCACCGCGGACTGGGAGCCCAGTCCGTCGTGGACGAACTCGAAGGTCGTGCGCGTGTAGTAGTCCAGCCCGCGCACCAGCTTCTCATCGTCCTCGAAGGAGACGCTCTCCTCGGACAGCAGCTCGCGGACCTCCTTGTGGTACGCACGGCAGGCGTCGCACAGATAGTCGCCGAGCACCGGGGCGCCCACCAGCTGCTTCCTGACGTCGGCGCGCTTGTCGTCCAGGACGCGCAGGGGGTTCAGTTCGACCCGGCCGCGGGTCTCGTCGTCCAGGTCGAGCCCGCGCAGAAAGGTCTGGAGCGCCTCGCGGTAACGGGGCCGGCACTCCTTGTCGCCCAGGGAGTTGAGCAGGATACGGAAGTCCCGCAGGCCCAGCGAGCGGTACGCCTGGTCGGCGAGGATGATCAGCTCGGCGTCCAGCGCCGGGTCCTCCGCGCCGATCGCCTCGGCGCCGACCTGGGAGAAGTGCCGGTAGCGGCCCTTCTGCGGGCGTTCGTAGCGGTAGTACGAGCCCGAGTACCAGAGCTTGACGGGCAGGGCGCCCTGCTTGTGGAGACTGGCCTCCAGGGCCGCGCGCAGCACGGAGGCGGTGCCCTCGGGGCGCAGGGCCAGCTCGTCGCCGCCCTTGGTGGTGAGGGTGTACATCTCCTTGGTCACGATGTCGGTGGACTCGCCGACACCGCGGGCGAACAGTTCGGCGTTCTCGAAGCCGGGGGTCTCGACATAGCCGTATCCGGAGTTCCGCAGCGGCGCGGCGATGGCCTCGCGTACGGCCAGGAACACCGCGGAGTCGGGCGGCAGGAGGTCATACGTGCCCTTGGGGGCCTGAAAGGTGCTCACAGAACTCTCTCGTCACATTCCTCGTCGGGGAGCTTCGGTGCTCCCGGGACCGGCGGCCACGTCCTTGAGGAAGGGGTTCGTGGCGCGCTCGCGGCCGATGGTCGTCTGGGGACCGTGCCCCGACAGCACCACGGTCGAGTCGTCGAGCGGCAGGCACACACGGGCCAGCGATTCGAGCAGTTCGGCGTGGTCGCCACCGGGCAGGTCGGTGCGTCCGACGGAGCCGGCGAAGAGCAGATCGCCCGAGAAGAAGACCGGAGGAACATCCTCCGCCTCGGGCATCCGGAACGTCACCGACCCCTTGGTATGGCCGGGCGCATGCGACACGGTCAGCTCCAGACCGGCCAGCTTCAGCCGCGCGCCGTCCGTCAGCTCATGCACATCGGACGGTTCCCCCACCGTCAGCTCGCCCATGAGCTGAGCGCCGAAGGAGCGGCCCAGCGCCTTCTCCGGGTCGCTCATCATGTACCGGTCGGCGGGGTGGATCCACGCGGGTACGTCGTGCGCGCCGCAGACCGGGACGACCGAGGCGACATGATCGATATGGCCGTGGGTGAGCACGACGGCGACCGGCTTCAGCCGGTGCCGGGCGACCGCGTCGGCGACGCCCTCGGTGGCCTCGTGGCCCGGGTCGATGATCACGCACTCCTCGCCCGCGGCGGGGGCGACCAGATAACAATTGGTCCCCCAGGCCCCGGCGGGGAACCCGGCAATAAGCACGATCGTCCTCGTTGTGGTCGCGGAGAGAATGTCGCGCTGCTTTCGTGCATCGAATTGCAGCAGTTCAGAGCCTACCGGCGCTGCTCCCCGCACAGCCAACCCGTATACGGTACGGGCACACTCGATCAGTCAGCACACGCGGCGTACAGGAATGAGGGAGAAGACCCGGTGGTCACCAGCGATCAGCGGCGGCGGCAGCTCGCCAGGGAGAAGTTCGAGCGCCAGCAGCAGCGTCGGGCGCAGTCCCGACAGAGGAAGCAGCGGAACACGGTCATCGCGGCGGCGCTGGTGGTGATCCTCGCCGCGGGCGCGGCGGCCTACGCCTCCGTCGGGCTGTCCGACGGGGACGAGGACAAGGGCCGCGACAAGGCCGCGGGCGCGTCACCGAGCGCTCCCCCGTCCGAGGTCAAGAGCCCCGAGCCGACCTTGTCGATCGACAAGAAGGCGAAGTACACGATGGCTCTCACCACGGACCGGGGCACGGTGAAGATCGCCATGGACGCGGCGAAGACACCGCGCACCGTGAACTCCTTCAATGCCCTGGCCGGCAAGGGCTTCTTCGACGGTACGAAGTGTCACCGGCTGACGACGGAGGGCATCTTCGTCCTCCAGTGCGGCGACCCCAAGGGCGACGGCACGGGCGGCCCCGGCTATGAGATCCCCGACGAGAATCTGACCGCGCTGGGCAAGCCGGGCGCGGACGGCGCGGTGACGTTCCCGGCCGGAAGCGTGGCGATGGCCAATACCGGCCAGCCGAACACCGGCGGCAGCCAGTTCTTCCTCGTCTACAAGGACACCAAACTGCCCCCCAGCTACACGCCGTTCGGAAAGATGGACGCCGCGGGGCTCAAGGCGGTACAGGACGTGGCGAAGGCGGGTGTCACGGGGGGAGCGAAGGACGGTCCCCCGAAGCAGGCCGTCACGGTCCAGAAGGCGGTCGTCGCCAAGGGGTGATCCACAGTGCGGGCGGGGGAATTTCGGCCGCGCTGAGTGCGGACAGGCGGGCGACCGGTCGCCTAGATTGGCGTTGTGCAGGGCGGGCGCTGCCCGCCCCAGGAAACTGTGGACGATGCCCGGGGGCCAGACCCTTCGGCGGGTATCAGGTGGAGGAGGCGCTGTGAGCAGCGACCCGTGGGGCCGTGTCGACGAGACGGGCACCGTGTACGTGCGTACAGCCGACGGCGAGCAGGTCGTCGGATCGTGGCAGGCCGGTACTCCCGAGGAGGCCCTGGCCTATTTCGAGCGCAAGTACGAGGGCCTGGTGGTCGAGATCGGCCTCCTCGAACGGCGGGTGAAGACCACCGACCTGTCGGCGAAGGACGCCCAGACCGCCATCGACCATCTGCGGCAGCAGGTGGTCGAGCACCACGCGGTGGGGGACCTCGACGCGCTGGCCAAGCGGCTGGACGCGCTGGTCGCCGCGGTCGACAAGCGCCGCGAGGAGCGCAAGGCACAGCGGGCGAAGCAGAACGACGAGGCGCGGCAGGCCAAGGAGAAGCTGGTCACCGAGGCGGAGGAGCTGGCGCAGAGCGAGCAGTGGCGGTCGGCCGGGGAGCGGCTGCGGGCGCTGGTGGACACCTGGAAGGGTCTGCCCCGGCTGGACCGCAAGTCGGACGACGAGCTGTGGCACCGGTTCTCGCACGCGCGCTCGGCGTTCTCCAAGCGGCGCAAGGCGCACTTCGCGTCGCTGGACGCGCAGCGCGAGGAGGCCCGTAAGGCCAAGGAGAAGCTGGTCACCGAGGCCGAGTCGCTCTCCTCTTCCACCGACTGGGGTGTCACGGCCGCCCGCTACCGCGAGCTGATGGCGGACTGGAAGGCGGCGGGCCGCGCGCAGCGCGAGGCCGAGGACGATCTGTGGAACCGGTTCCGGGGTGCGCAGGACGTCTTCTTCGCGGCGCGCAGCGGGGTCTTCGCGGAGCGGGACGCCGAGCAGGCGGAGAACCTGAAACTCAAGGAGGAACTGGCCGCCGAGGCGGAGAAGCTCGTACCGGTGACCGACCTCAGGACTGCCCGTGCCGCCTTCCGCTCCCTCAACGAGCGCTGGGAGGCCATCGGCCATGTGCCGCGCGACGCCCGCCCCCGCGTCGAGGGCCGGATGCATACCGTGGAGCGCGCCCTCCAGGAGTCCGAGGAGAACGAGTGGCGCCGTACCAACCCGGAGGCACGTGCGCGGGCGGCGGGGCTGACCGGGCAGCTCCAGGCGGCCGTGGACAAGCTCCGCGGCCAGATCGACACGGCGCGCGCGGCGGGCAACAACGCGAAGGCGGACAAGCTCGCGAAGGAGCTTGAGGGCCGGCAGGCGCTGCTGGACCAGGCGCTGAAGGGTTTGCAGGAGTTCGGGGGGTAGTGCGGGCGGGCGCCGCCGCGCCGTCGTTCGTGAAGGGCCCCGTACTCCGCGTGCGGGGTCCTTTCGCGTACGGGGCGTACGGTCCTCCTTGCCGACCCTGGGGCCACGTGGCCCCAGGGTCCGTCCTCAATCGCCGGACAGGCTGATTTTGCGCACCCGGGCAC
>NZ_JBSGUP010000203.1:0-12170 GCF_053607985.1 Streptomyces sp. NPDC055078 | reverse complement strand
CTGGACCACCGGCCGATCGGCCTGAGGCACAGCGGACGGCGTGCGGGAAGAGGACGTCCCACCAGAAGACGACCCACAAAGAAGACGACCCACAAAGAAGCGGACAGCAGGGAAAGAGAAACCACCAAGGAGAACGGAGGTCGGATGAACCATGGGTGACAACACAGCAGCGGCGCCGGCCCAGCCGCCCACCATCATCGATTTTCGCGGGCGACCGCCGACGGAAGAATTCCTGAGCTACTTCGTACGACAGAAGACGATCGTCGCCAACCTCCGGCTCGGCGTGCGGGCCCCGGCTCCGTCGTTCCTGAAGCGGGACGTCGACCTGTTCTTCGCCGAAATGGACGAGGCGGGCATCGGTCTGACGGTGGCGCTGGGCAGGAATTCGCCCGTCGCCCCCTGGACCCGCCCGGACACACCTCCGGAGGAGCGGCAGAACGGGGTGCTGCCGAACGACCACATCGCGGACCTCGTGGCGGCGCACCCCGGCAGGCTCGTGGGTATCGCGGGAATCGATGTGAGCAATGAGCTGCACGACTCCCTGGCGGAAACACGGCGCTGCATCGAGGAGTTCGGGTTCAAGGGCATCCATATCGAGCCGGCCAGGACCCGGTACGAAGCGCTTTACAACGACCGGCGCATCTATCCGCTGTACGAGCTGTGCCAGGAGATGAGTGTCCCCGTCGTCCTGATGACCGGGCCGATGTACGGAAGGAACATCAGGTTCGACCACCCCGCCGATATCCAGGATGTCGCCCGCGACTTCCCCGACCTTCCTCTGGTCGCCGGACACGGATGCTATCCCTGGGTCACGCAGATCATCAGTGTCGCACTCAAGCACCCGAATGTTTATCTCTGCCCCGACGTGTACATGTTCGTGCCCGGCGCGGAGCAGTACGTTCAGGCGGCGAACACATTCCTTCAGGACCAGCTGCTCTTCGGAACGGCCTATCCGTACGCCCCGCTGGGCGAGTCGGTGGGACGGTTCCGGAGCCTCGGGCTGACGGAGGAATCGATGCGGAAGGCCCTGTACGACAACGCGGCGAGACTTCTCGCCCTGGAAACCGTGCCGCTGCGGTAGACAGCCGTATCCCTTCTGGTGAAGGAGGCACGATGCCTCACTCCTGTAAGCCGTGCACCACAAAAATACGGGTGACGGCGGTGCTGGCCGCCGTCCTCGCCATGGGCCTGCTGCTCACGTCCTGTCAGGGCGCGGGCGGCGCGAAACCCCGGGCCGGGCAGCAGAGCAAGGACGTCCTGACGATCGCGTCCACCTTCCCGCCCCTGTCACTCGACCCGGCGCGCAGCGGCGGCGACAACCCGCTGCTGTGGTTCATCGAGCCGGCCTACACCCCGTTCCTGTTCCGGGCCGCGGACGGCTACAAACCGGGGCTCGCCGTCTCCTGGCGCTATGCCGACGCGGCGAAGAAGGTCTTCGAACTGAAGCTGCGCGACGGTGTCAGATTCAGCGACGGGGCACCGCTGACCGCGGACGGGGTGAAGAACTGGCTGGAGTACGTACCCAGGGCCGGCGGACCGTTCGCGGCCAGCTACCGGTTCAAGTCGGTCGAGGTGACGGGTCCGCTGGCCCTGCGCATCACGCTGAACAAGGCCGACCCGAGTCTGCTCGCGGTGCTGTCCCACCAGAAGACCGCGAGCCATGTGGCCAGCCCCGGCGCGCTCAAGGATCCGCGGAAGCTGGGCACCCGGACGTTCGGCACCGGACCGTACAAGCTGGACCCCGGTCAGACGATCACCAACCAGCGGTACACCTACGTACCCAATGAGCACTACTGGGACAAGAAGTCGGTGCACTTCAAGAAGCTCGTCATCGAGGTGATGCCGGACGAGAACGCCACCCTGCTCAAGATGCGCTCGGGCTCGGTCGACGTGATGATCGGCTCCCCGAAAACAGCCCGGTCCGCGAAGGGCTACGGCCTGAAGGTCCACAGGACCCCCTCGATTCCGGCCCTGGTGTCGTTCATGGACCGCGAAGGCGCGCTGACGCCGGCGCTCGCCGATGTCCGGGTCCGGCAGGCGCTCAACCACGCACTCGACCGGAAGGCGATCGCGGCGCTGCTGTCCGGGGATGCCGGGAAGCCGACCCAGCAGTTGGCGCTGCCCGGCCAGTTGGGGTACTCGTCCGCTCTGGAGGACTTCTACCCCCACGATGTAGCGAAGGCCAGAAGGCTCCTCGCGGAGGCCGGTTACCCGAAGGGGTTCACCCTGCGGCTCTACGCCTACAAGGCCGGCCCCGGATGGACCGAGTCCGCACAGGTCATCGCCTCCCAGTGGGCGAAGATCGGCGTCAAGGTAGATGTCAAGGTGCCCGCCTCGGTCACCGAATGGGTGGGCGCCGTGGCCGCGAACAAGGTCCCCGCCGCCATGTGGCTCGGCAAGAACGACGATATGCACGGGTACACCGTGGAACGCCTCCTCGGATTCCTGAACCCGCAGCGCACCCAGGACCCGGTGGTGGGCGACCTGCTCGGGCGGATCGCCCTGGCGACGGAGGCGGAGCAGCAGCGGCTCTGGGAGCGGATTCAGCGGCGCTGGCTCGAACAGGCGTGGTTCGCGCCGTTCTCCGTGGAGGACACCGTCTACTACTCCCGGCCCGGTCTGAAGGGCATCGAGGAGCAGATGGCCCCCTCGAAGTGGATCGTCTATGCGAACCTCCAGTTCTTCCGCGCGGCCTGACGGCCGGGTGGCGGCCGGCGCACACCCGCCGCCACCCGCGGTGCCGTCCCGCACCCGCCCGTCGAGGAGTGGGCGATGCTCTCGGTGATACTCCGGCGTATAGCCATATCGGTGCCGCTGCTGTTCGTGGTCTCCGTCATCGTCTTCGTCCTCCAGGGGTTCATCCCGGGTGACACGGCGGTCACCATGGCCGGGTCGACGGCCACCGCCGAACAGATCGAAGTGCTGCGGCGGCAACTCCGGCTCGACGAGCCGCTGCACACCCAGTACTTCACCTGGCTGGGGGATGTGGTCCACGGCTCGCTCGGGCAGTCCCCCCTCAACGGCGAGTCCGTTGTGGCCGCGCTGAACACCAGGCTCCCGGTCACCCTGTCGCTGGTGGTGGGTGCGACGGTGGTGGCGACCCTCGCCGGGGCGGCGCTCGGCGTCCTCAGCAGCCGGGGCGGCCGGCTGAGCCGCCGCCTGTCCGATGTCGTCTCCGTACTGGGCATGGCGCTGCCGAACTTCTGGGTGTCGCTGCTGCTGATCGCCGTGCTCAGCGTGTCCCTGGGCTGGTTCCCGTCCGGCGGCTACGTCCCGTTCGGAGAGTCGCCCTCCCGCTGGCTGTGGTCGCTCGTGCTGCCGGTGGCCGCGCTCGCCCTGCACGGCATGACCGCGGTGGCCAAGCAGACCCGGGAGGCGCTGCTCGACGTGGACGGCCGGGACTTCGTCCGCAATCTGCGGGCCAATGGCATCCCCGAACGGTCGCTCCTGTTCAAACACGCGCTGCGCGCGGCCTCCATCCCGGTCGTCACGGTGTCCGGTGTGCTGTTCATCGGCTCCCTGGGCGGCGCCGTCGTGATCGAGCACGTCTTCGACCTGCCGGGCCTGGGCAGCCTGGCGATACGCGCGACGGCCGACCACGACATCCCCATGATCCAGGGGGTCGCCGTGTACTTCGCGCTCCTGGTGATGGGCGTGAACCTGATCCTTGACCTCGTCTACGCGTGGCTCAACCCGAAGGTGAGGGTGCGATGACCAGCCCAGTCCAGACGACGACCGAGTCGGCCCGGGCGGTCAGGGCCCCCGCGCTGTGGCACCGGGTGCTGCGCAAACCGGTGGCGCTCGCCTCCCTGGCCTTCCTCGCCTCGGTCACCCTCTCGTCCCTCGCCGCCTCCTGGATCGCGCCCTACGACCCGCTGGAGCCGGACCCCGCGGCGATCCTGGCCGGGCCGTCGGCCGACCACCTCCTCGGCACCGACACGCTGGGCAGGGATGTGCTGTCGCGGCTGCTCTACGCGGGCGACTCGGCGCTCGGGCTCGCGCTCGTGGCCGTCGGCGTCGCGGTGCTCCTGGCCGTTCCGGTGGGCGTGTTCGCGGGCCTGGCGGGCGGATGGGCGGACGCGGTCACGACCCGGGTCGCCGATGTGCTCCTCGCGGTGCCCGGGATCGTCGTCCTGCTGATGGTGCTGGCGCTGTTCGACCAGAACATGGCGGCAGCGATGACCGCACTCGGAATGATCTTCGCTCCGGGGCTGCTGAGAGTGACCCGCGGCGCGGCGATCTCGGTGAGCCGGGAGCCGTACATCGCGGCGGCCCGGGTGTCCGGACTCAACCAGGCGCAGATCGCCTTCCGCCATGTCCTGCCCCGGGTCGTGGGCCCGGTCCTGGTCAACCTGTCGGTGATCGCCGGCAGCGCGCTGCTGACGCAGACCGGACTGAACTTCCTCGGCCTCGGCGTCAATCCACCGTCACCCAGTTGGGGCGGGATGGTCGCCGACGCCTCCACGGCGATGGAACTGAATCGCTGGCTCCTCGTGCCCACCGGCGGAATCGTCGCCCTGTCCGTCATCGCGCTGGTGCTCCTCGGGGACGCCGTCCGCGACGCGACCGCGGAACGCTGGTCGGGCGAGCGGGACCACCGGCGCCGCGCCGCGCCGCCCGCCCCGCAGCCGGACCACACCCCGGACCGGCCGCCCCCGGCACCCGGCGCGGCCGGCCCGGACGACCCCGTCATCCGCGTCGAGAACCTGACCGTGGCGCTCCCGTCCCGGCGGGCGGCCGGCGGCTGGGACGTGGTCGTGCAGAACGTCAGCTTCTCCCTGGGGCGCGGCGAGACCATCGGCCTCGTCGGGGAGTCCGGCTGCGGCAAGACCCTGACCTGCCTCGCCCTGCTCGACCTCCTGCCCGCGGGCGGCCGGGTCACCGGCGGGCGGGTGACGATCGGCGGTGTGGACACGGGAACGATGACCGCACGGGACCGGGCCCGGCTGCGCGGCTCGACCGTCGCGTTCATCTCCCAGGACCCCATGGCGGCGCTGGACCCGAACTTCACCGTGGGCAACCAGATCGGCGAGGCCGTACACGTCCACTCGGGCCGGGGCCGGCGGGCCGCCCGGGAACGGACCCTGCGACTGCTCGAACAGGTGCGCATCCCCGACCCCGGGAAGGTGGCACGCCTCTACCCGCACCAGCTCTCCGGAGGCATGGCGCAACGGGTCGCCATCGCCATCGCGCTCGCCGGTGAACCGTCCGTCCTCATCGCCGACGAGCCCACCACCGCCCTGGACGTCACCGTCCAGGCCGAGATCCTGCGGCTGCTCACCGGCATCCAGCGGGAGACCGGCATGGCGATGCTGCTGATCAGCCACGACTGGGGTGTCGTGGCGGGCACCTGTGCCCACTGCCTGGTCATGTACGCCGGGGAGATCGTCGAGATGGGCACGGTGACCGGCATCCTGGACCGCCCGCTGCACCCGTACAGCCAGGGCCTGCTCGCCGCGGACCCCCATGTGTCCCAGCCGGGCCGGCGACTGGCCACCATCCGCGGCACGGTCCCCGCGCCCGGCGACCGGCCGGACGGCTGCCGCTTCCGGCCCCGGTGCCACCTCGCCGTGGCGGAGTGCGCGGCGCACCCCATCGCCCTGGCGGAACCGGCGCCCCACCACCATGCCCGATGCGTACGCAGTCACCTCTTGGCCGAAGCCGAAGGAGGCGCGAATGAACGAAACACCCCTGCTGACCGTGCGTGACCTCGTCGTCAGATACCGCACCACCCACAGGGCTTCCCGGTCCGCCGTCGCCGCCGTGGACGGAGTGAGCTTCTCCATCGGCAGCGGTGAGACCGTCGGCCTCGTCGGGGAGTCCGGATCGGGGAAGTCCACCATCGGCCGGGCGATCCTCGGCCTCGCACCCGTGCGCGCCGGGGCCGTCGAGTTCGCCGGGAAGGACATCACCCATGCCCCCTTCCGTGCACGCAGGGCACTGAGCGCGGACCTCCAGGTGGTCTTCCAGGACCCGTACGGCTCCCTCAACCCGACCAGGACGATCGGCGACCTCCTGGCCGAACCTGTGCGGGTGCACGAGCGTCCGGACCGCGCCGCGCTGAACCGCCGGGTGGCGGACATGCTGGAGCGGGTCGGCCTGGGGGCCGAGGCCGCCGACCGCTATCCGGGCGGGTTCTCCGGCGGCCAGCGTCAGCGCATCGCCATCGCTCGCGCCCTGATGATGTCGCCACGGCTCGTCATCTGCGACGAGCCGACCAGCGCCCTGGACCTGTCGATCCAGGCACAGATCCTGAACCTCCTCGCGGACCTGCAGAGTTCGCTGAACGTCAGCTACCTCTTCGTCTCCCACGACCTGGCCGTCGTCCGGCACATCGCGCAGAAGGTGATCGTGCTGCGTCTCGGCCGGATCGTGGAGGCCGGGGACACCGACACCGTCTACACCCGGCCCGGACACCCGTACACCCGCTCCCTGCTCGACGCGATCCCCACCCGCCGCGGCGACGGGCCGGCCCCCTCCCGGAGCGCACCATGAGCATCGGCCTCGCCGTGTACGACCTGCCCGCCCGTGAGGCGCTGGAATTGGCGGCAGCCGCCGACGAGTTCGGGTTCGACACCCTGTGGCTCGCCGAACACATCGTCACCGTCGAACACCGCAGCCCCCACCCCCTGGCGGACGGCCCCCGGAAGACCGCCCTGCGATCCGGAACCGAACTGCTGGACCCCTGGGTGACGCTCGGCGCGATGGCCGCAGTCACCGAACGGATCAAACTCGCCACCGGGATCCACCTGGTCGCGCTCCGGCATCCGCTCACCACGGCCCGCCACGGTGCCACGCTCCACGACGTCTCGGGCGGACGCTTCATGCTGGGCGTGGGCGCGGGATGGATCGCCGAGGAGTTCGCCGCCCTGCGGGTGCCGTTCCACCGCCGCGGCGCGCTGGTGGACGAGGCGCTGGACATCCTGCGCCTGGCCTGGGCGGGGGAGTGGTTCGCCTACCAGGGCACGCACTTCCCGGTGCCCCGCGTCAGGGTCCACCCCCGGCCGGTCGCGATCCCGCTGATCGTCGGAGGCAACTCCCCGGCCGCGCTGCGGCGTGCGGCGCGCATCGGCGACGGATGGTTCAGCTCCGGGATCCCCACCGCGGACGAGGCGCTGCGGCTGCGCGACGCCCTCGCGTCGATGCGTGCCGAGCGCGGCCGGACCGGCCCCTTCACCTCGTACGTACGCATCGCCGACGCCGATCCGGCGCTCGTGGCCAGGTACGCCGCCGAAGGCGTGGACGACATCGTCGTCCAGGTCGACCGGGACCGGCTCTGGCCGCGCGGCACACCCGGCGACCGGCGGGCGGCGCTGCGCTCGGCGGCGCGGGACCTGGGGCTGATCCCCTGACACCCCGGCACGACCCGCAACACCTGTCCGTAACACCTGTCCGTAACCCCCGATCGGAGGAACTCCGTGCAGCTCCTGGTGGAGAAGACCGGCCCGGTGGCGCTTTTGACCATCAACCGGCGCGAACACAGCAACTCACTGACGAACGACCTGCTGAGCGACCTCGGCGCGGCGGTCACCGAACTGGAGGGCGACCCCTCGATACGCGCCGTTGTACTGACCGGAAGCGGCGGTATGTTCTCCTCCGGCTCCGATCTCAAGCCGATGAGCGAGAGCCTGACCGCCGACCCGGAGACCCTGCGGCAGAGGGTCCTGGAACACGCGGACATCGCCACCGACACCTTCTGGCGGATCTGGCGCAGCCCCCTCCCGTTCGTCGCCGCGGTGGAGCGGATGTGCCTCGGCGCCGCGGTCTACCTCACCGCCGTGTTCGACCACGTCCTGATCACACCCGACGCCGAGATCGGCATGTGCGAGATCAGGCTGGGCCTGGCCCCGCCCATGTTCAACGTGTTCCCGTGGATGCTGAGCTACCGCGGGGCCAAGGAGTTCCTGCTCACCGGAGACGTGATCGACGGGGTGCGCGCGGCGGAGCTGGGCCTGGTCACCAGATGCGCACCCGCCGGCACGCTGATGGCGGAGTCCATGGCGCTGGCGGACCGGCTGGCGGCCATGCCCGACGAGGTCGTGGCGACGATGAAACGGTCGGTGAACCGGCGGTGGGAACTGGCGGGCATCCAGGCAGAACTTGAGCACGGCGTCGACGGCTATGTGCAGGACAAGCTCACCATGAGGCCCTTCCAGCGCCGGCTGCGGGAGACGATCGCCGAAGTGGGTGTCGAGGAGGCACTGAAACGCCTCGACATCGACCTCGGACTGCGCGGCACCTACATCGGCCAGAAGTAGCCACCCACCCCGGGAGACCCCCATGCGGAGATCGATGACCAGCGGAGGATTCGGTGCCGTCCCGGCCGTCGAACGACTGGCCCGTGAGGTGCGGCAGCTGATGGACACGACAGCGGACGAGCACGAGCTGACGGCACACGTCGCCCACCGGCTCAGATCGCTGCTCGCGTCCCGGCCGGCCCTGCCCCGCGCGGTGACCCGGCCCGGCCCCACGCGCTATGTGATGTACCCGCTGCACATCGCCGCCGACGGTTCCTTCTCGATCGCCGCGGCGGTCTGGGACGTCGGCCAGCGCACCCCGGTCCACGGCCATGAGACCTGGGGCGTGGTGGGCATCTACGCCGGTGTCGAGGCCGAGGTCAGATACGAGAAGCCGGCGGTGCCCGGACGACCGCTGGTGCCGGCCGGCGCCCATGAGTGGACCGAGGGCGAGGTGACCGTCTGCTGCACGACCGACGACGACGTCCACGAGGTGCGGTGCGGCGGCGACACCCCGTGCGTCGGCATCCATGTGTACGGCGCCGACATCGGACAGCTGCCGCGCCGCGCCTACGACCCGGACACCGGTGAGGTGGACTGGTTCGTGTCCCGGTGGACGGAGACCGGTGGCGCGTCGCCGCGATGACCCGGTACCGCCGCGCGCCGGGGAGGGGGCGCCGGAGCGCGGCGGGCGGGGAGACGGTCCGGTGACGCGGCGGATCGGATGGCCGACGCCAGGAAGGAGTTCGCCGTCCTGGTGAGCTTCACCGAGCGCCGGTGGATCGCGTACACGGTGAGCCGTATCTCCAGCCCCGCCACCGGCAGCTCGCACAGCTTCCCGGAGTCGATCTCCTCGGTCACCGATATCCTCGGTACGACCGCCGGGGCCAGACCGCGGGTGGCCGCCGACTTCACGGCGGACGCGGAACCCACCTCGATCGCGGCGTGCGCCGGCCGCCGTCCTTCCGCCCGCAGGATCCGGGTCAGCGCCAGGAGGGTGCCGGAATCCGGCTCACGCTGGATCAACGGCATTCTGGCCAGCTCGTCGAGGGTGAGCGGACTCTTCCGCGCGGCGAGCGGATGCGAGGGGCTGACCACGAGCACGAGGCGGTCGCCGACGAGAGGCACCGAGTCGAACTGCTCGGGGACCGCTCCGCTCAGCTCCAGCAGACCCAGATCGGCCTCTCCCTTGAGCACCGCCTGCTGGACCGATGTGTAGTTGCCGACCTCGATGTGGCAGTAGCGGTCACCGCCGTCCGACCAGCCCAGCAGCCAGGCGGGAAGCAGATGTTCCGCGACCACCTGGCCCGCGATGATCCGCAACCGGCTCCCGGTGGCCAGGAACTCCCGGTCGAACCGGACCGCGGCGTCCCGCAGGTCCTCCAGCAGCCGCCGGCCCTCGGCCTCCCAGAACATGCCGGCGGCGGAGAGCTTGGCGCCCCTCGTACTGAACTCGTAGAGCCGGGTCCCCGCCCGGCGTTCCATCAGATGGAGACGGCGGGAGGCCGCCGGCTGGCTGATACCGCAGGCGGTCGCGGCCAGCCGCACACTGCCGTGTCTGCCGACGCAGACGTGGAGTTCCGCGTCGAGCAGGTCACCGAAGGGCTGATCGATCTCCATCCGGGCCGCCGCTATGCCGGGCCGGCCATCGGGGAGAACCCCGTGCGCTCCCAGGACAAACCACTCACCTCCGGGTGTGACGGCCGAGGCGCAGCTCCCAGTCGAGATAGCGCCGCATATCGGTGTGGTCCGGTCGCAGGATCTCCCCGCGTTCGCCGGTGAGGTTTACGTCCTCCTTGGCCTCACGCAGGCTCACCTCCGCCCCGTCGAGCCCTTCCACGAGGTGATGTCCGGCCGCCGAGCCGCGCAGTCCGCCGGCCAGCCGCCGCACCCGTGTGTACCCGAGGTCCCGCAACGTCCGCGCGGCCAGGGCGGAGCGGATGTCGCGGTTGGACACCACGACCAGGGGCGCCTGCCGGTCCGGGCCCACGCCGGGCATCCTCCGCTCCAGGTCGCCCCTGGGCACCCACACCGACCCCGGCAGATGCCCGACGGCGAACTCGCTGCTGCGGCGCACATCGACCACCAGCGGGGCACCGGGACCGGCGAGGGACCGCCAGGTCGCCGCCGGGATCAGGGCCCGTGCCTCGCCGAGCCCGGGAACCGCTCTCCCGGCCCACCGCGGCACCCCGGATCCCGTCGGGAGGCCCGCCGCCCGGTAGGCGTCGAAACCGATCGTGAGCCAGGTCGCGTTCGGATAGCCGATACGCCGCAGGAGTTCGGCGGCGATCCGGGCCCTGACCTGGTGGCCGGAGTAGCACACGACGGCAGCTCGGCGGTGGCCGATGTACTCGTCGGCGGTGTTCGCCAGCTGACCGCCGGGGATGGAGAGCGCGCCGTCGAGACGGCCGGCGGCGTACTCTTCGGGCAGTCTGACATCCACCACATACACACAGGCGCCGTCCGCGCGGGCCCGCGCGATGTCCTGCGGCGACATCGGCTGGATGCGCGCCTCCCGGACGAGACGGTGGGCGTGGCGGGCCGTGAAGTCGCGCCCGGCCGCCGTCGGTTCCGGCCCCCCGTCGCCGGGGCCGGTCTCCAGCTCCCGGCCGGACATCAGCCACGACATCGTTCCGTTGCGCAGCGCGCTCGCCCCGCGGACGCCCAGCCGGTGCAGGGCGTCCACGGCGAGCAGCCCCCTCGTTCGGCCGGCGCAGTGGACGATCACGGTGTCCGGCAGCGCCCCGGCGGCCCGCAGTCCGGCGACGGTCACCGGCAGCTCACCACCGGGCACATGGACCGCCCCCGGGAGATGACCGGAGGCGTACTCCTTCGCGTCGCGTACGTCGATCACCAGGGCGGTCCCGGCGGAGATCAGGGCTTCGGCCTCCGCCGGTTCGACTTCGGGCAGTCCGCACTCCACGGCCAGCCGCTCGCCGTACGCCTTGCCGGGCACATTGGCGCCGGACTCGCACGCGCCGCCCGCGGCCCGCCACGCGGTGAAGCCGCCCCGGACCACGGTGACATCCCGGTAGCCCAGCCGCGTCATGGTGTCTGCCGCGCGCCGGCTGCGTTCGCCGTCGTCGCAGTAGAGGACCGTCGGTGTGGTGAGGCCGGGCAGGACATCGCCGGCACAGATGTCGAGCAGACCCCGCGCGAGGGTGGTCGCGCCCGGGATGTGCCCCCGGACGTACTCACCCCGCTCGCGGACATCGAGCAGCGCGGGGGGCGCCCCGGAGGCCAGGAGAGCGGCCAGCCCGGCGCTGTCGACAGTGTTGCGGGGCTTGCGGGGCTTGCGGGGCTTGCGGGGCGATTCCATCGCTTCCTCTCCCAGCGGGTGTGTGCCATGGCACGTCGGGCGGACGGGACTTCGACAGCCTCAGCAGACGCCGTCCCATACGGCCCGCTCGTCGCCGGACGGGTCGTCGGCCGGGGTGACCGTACGGTCGAGCAATCCGGTCGTGCGCCGACCCGTGGTGTAGGCGCTCCAGCCGGGCTCCCCGTGTCTGATGAACGAGGTCCAGACGGAGCGGACCGTGTCGGCGACGTCCGTCGACGGCCGGTCGCCGATACGCCGGTGGACCGCCTCCTGGCCGATGGTGCCGAACACGAACGGAAGTTCCGCCCCATGGCATGCGCCGAGGCCGTCGTTGGCCGCCGGTTCCGGATGGTCGAAGCGGTAGACCCAGGTGCCGGCCGTGCTCCCGGCGGCGCGTGCCTCGGCGACACGGACGACCGGGACGCGGAAGTACCAGTCGGTGACGACGGCGGCGAGCAGGTCCCCCGGGCTCGCGCCGGGCCGGTTGGCGCGGTAGACCGCCACACCCTTGTCGTCCAGGCCGTAGCCGTCCGCCGCACCGGCCAGGGCGGCTTCGTCCACGGAGTCCAGGGTGCCGTCGGAGACGAAGAACAGCCGTGCCTCGTCGCGGGTGG
>NZ_JBSGUP010000202.1:0-12216 GCF_053607985.1 Streptomyces sp. NPDC055078 | reverse complement strand
GAACCGGCCCTGACCTGGTACTTCACTGTCGGGGTGGCGGGATTTGAACCCACGACCTCTTCGTCCCGAACGAAGCGCGCTGCCAAGCTGCGCTACACCCCGATGTCAGCGCTGTCGCGATGACATCGATTACTTTAGCCCACCCGCGCTCCCAGGCGAAATCCGGTTTTGAGGGCTTGTGGCGTGTCCCTGCCGGAGCCTGGAGGGCCCCTGGCCGGGGTGCTCCGGGGGGCCCGGGTGCCCGTTTCAGTCCGGTGCCACCAGGGTCAGCAGGGTGGCCTCCGGGGGGCAGGCGAAGCGGATGGGGGTGTAGCGGTTGGTGCCGCAGCCGGCGGAGACGTGGAGGTAGGAGACATGGTCGGCCGAGTGGTGGGTGGAGAGGCCCTTCACGCGGTCCGTGTCCAGGTCGCAGTTGGTCACCAGGGCGCCGTAGAAGGGGATGCACAGCTGGCCGCCATGGGTGTGGCCCGCGAGGATCAGGGGATAGCCGTCGGCGGTGAAGGCGTCCAGGGTGCGCAGATAGGGGGCGTGGACGACGGCCAGTGAGAGGTCGGCGCCCTGCTCGGGGCCGCCGGCGACCCGCTCGTAGCGGTCACGCTTGATGTGGGGGTCGTCCAGGCCGGTGAAGGCCAGCTCGTAGCCCTCCAGCTTGAGCCGTCCGCGGGTGTTGTTCAGGCCGATCCAGCCGGCCGCGTCGAAGGCGTCGCGCAGGTCTTCCCAGGGGTTGTGGACCACGCCTACGGCGGGGGCGTTGCCGTTCAGACCGTGGCGGCCCTGGGCCTTCTCGAACAGGTAGCGGGCCGGGTTGCGGAGCTTGGGGCCGTAGTAGTCGTTCGAGCCGAAGACATAGACGCCGGGGAACTCCAGCAGCGGGCCCAGCGCGTCCAGGACCTCGGGGACGCCGTGGGGGTCGGAGAGGTTGTCGCCGGTGTTGACCACGAAGTCGGGGCGGAGGCCCGCGAGGGACTGGAGCCAGGCGCGCTTCTTGCGCTGGCCGCTGACCATGTGGATGTCGGCGATGTGGAGGACGCGCAGCGGGCGCATGCCCTTCGGCAGCACGGGGACCGTCAGCCGTCGGAGGCGGAAGGAACGGGCCTCGAAGGCGGCTGCGTAGGCGATGCCGGCCGCGCCGGCTGCCGTGATTCCCAGGGGTAGTGCATAGCGTGCGCGCATGCGTCCATCGTCGCAGACCCCGGGGTACGCGGCGGGTGGTGGGCGGCCACCTGCCCCGGGCCCCGCGAAATGCCCCGGCGGCCCCCACCCCCACCTGCCACACTGGCCCGTATGACCACGCTCAAGTCCAGGCTCCACGACGACCTCACCGAGGCGATCCGCGCTCGCGACCAGCTGCGCTCCGCCACGCTCCGGCTGACCCTCACCGCCATCGCCAAGGAGGAGGTGTCGGGTACGTCGGCACGCGAACTCTCCGACGACGAGGTGCAGAAGGTCATCGCCAAGGAGGCGAAGAAGCGCCGTGAGGCGGCGGAAGCCTTCGCCCAGGGCGGTCGGCCCAAGCAGGCCGAGAAGGAGCAGGCCGAGGGGGTCATCCTCGACGCCTACCTTCCGCGGCAGCTCACGGACGACGAGCTGAAGCAGATCGTGGCCCAGGCCGTCGCGGAGGCCAGGGCCGCCGGTGCCGAGGGGCCGCGGGCCATGGGCGCGGTCATGAAGATCGTGAACCCGAAGGTGGCGGGCCGCGCCGAGGGCGGCCGGGTCGCCGCCGCCGTGAAGCAGCTCCTGGCGAGCTGACGCCCTACCCGGGCGCTTTTGGGACTCGGCGCCCTACCCGCGCGCCTTTGGGACCCGGCGCCCACCCGGGTGACGGCACCCGCTCCCCGGCCCCTGCCACCTGCCCCCGGCCCCTGCACCAATCCTCAATCCTCAGTGCCCACCCGCTCAGCGATGCCGAAAGGCCCGGGTCCCGTCCGGTGAATTCCAGGACCCGGGCCCTTCACGTACCCCGCGCGCAGACGCCCGGGCGCAGACATCCCCCCGATCGCGACCCGACCGCGACCCGGATAGCCCCCGACCGCGACCCGGCCGCGCGAGGCCCGCGCCCGACCGCGCTCCGTGCCGCGCCCAGCCGCCCCCGGCGCCCGCGTTCAGCCGACCCCGCGCTCAGTCCCCGCCGCCGCCGTTCTGCCCGCTGTCCTGGCCGCTGCTGTCCCCGCCGTTCTGGCCGCCGTTGCTCTGGCCCTGGCTGTCGGGGCCGCCGAGCACATCGGCCGGTACGGAGATACCGGGCCAGGGCTCCCGCCCGCCGTTGCTCTGGCCGCCGCGGTTCTCACCGGGCTTGCCGTCGCCGGGCTTGCCGTCCCCCTCGCCCTCGCCGTCGCCGTCGCCCTCGTCGGGCTTCTCGTCCTCCTTCGGCGGGTCCGGGATCGCCACCGTGTTGAATCCCGGCGCGTCCCTGCCCTCCAGCGCCCCGCTCATGGCGTCCCGCCAGATCGACCCGGGGACCTCGCCACCGAAGACCTTGGGCCGGTACTGGCCGCCGATGGTGATGTTCTCCATCTTCACCTGCTGGCTGGCGCTGCCCACCCAGACCGCACTGGCGAGGTTCGGGGTGTAGCCGACGAACCAGGCGTTCCGCCGCTCGTCCGTCGTACCCGTCTTGCCCGCGTTGGCCCGCCCGCCGGGCAGCCCGGCCGACTTGCCCGTACCGGTGTCGATCACGGTGCTGAGCAGCGTGTTGATCGTGTCGGCGGTCTGCTCGCTCATGGCCCGCTCGCAGCTGGTCTTCGGCACCTCAAGGCTCTGGCCGTCGGCCGTACGGATCGACTCGATGGCGATCGGGGTGCAGTACGTGCCCCGGTTGGCGAAGGTCGCGTAGGCGTTGGCCATGGTCAGCGGGGAGATACCGGTGGAGCCCAGGGTCAGCGTGGACGGCGAGATCGGCAGCTTCTCGCCACTGCCCTGGACCACGCCGAGCTTGCCGCTCATCTCCACTACCGGGCAGAGTCCGATGTCCGCGATCATCTGCACGAAGTACGTGTTGACGGAAAGCTCCATCGCCTTTTTGAGGGGGTACGGACCCACCTCGTCGCGCCGCTCGTTCGCCAGCTTGTCGCCCGTGTTCACCCACGGCTTGCCGGTGCAGGTCGAGATCGGGCTGGGGTACGGCATCTCGTACGGTGCCGGGTAGGACTGCGTCACCGGCGTGCCCTTCTCCAGGGCGGCGGCGGCGACGAACGGCTTGAAGGTCGAGCCGACCGGGAAGCCGTAGTTCGACCCCTCCATCTTCTTGTCGACGGAGTAGTTGATCTGGGTCTCGTTCTTGTCGAAGCCGTACGGTTTCGACTGGCCCATCGCCTGGATCTTGCCCGTCCCGGGCTCGACCATGGTCACGGCGGTGGCGACCCGGTCCGTCTTGTAGACGTGCCTCTTGATCGACTTCTGAGCCGCTTCCTGCGCCTTCGGGTTCAGCGTCGTCTTGATCGTCAGCCCGCCCTGGTTCCAGAGCTTGACCCGGTCCTCCCGGGTCTTGCCGAAGACCGGGTCGGACTGGAACACCGCGCGGACGTAGTCACAGAAGAACCCGGCGCCCTTCTCCGCGGTGATGCAGCCGTTCTTCGGCTTGCTCACCTTGAGCTTGATCGGAAGCGCCTTCGCCCGGTCCGCCTCGGCCTGGGAGATGTCGCGGATCTCGGCCATGCGCTGGAGCACGGTGTTGCGGCGCTTGGTCGCTTCCTGGGTGTCATTGACCGGGTCGTAGCGGCTGGGGGACTGGACGATGCCCGCGAGCAGCGCCGCCTCCTCCAGCTTCAGGTCCTTGGCCGGTTTGGTGAAGTAGCGCTGGGCGGCGGCCTCGATGCCGTACGCCTGCTGGCCGAAGAAGGTGATGTTGAGATAGTTCTCCAGGATCTTCTTCTTGCCCAGCTCCTCCTCGACCTGGATCGCGAACTTCAGCTCCTGGATCTTGCGGCCGAGGGTCTGCTGGGTGGCCTGGGCGACCTTGTCGGGGTCGTCGCCGGCCTCCTCGACGAAGACGTTCTTCACATACTGCTGCGTCAGTGTCGACGCGCCCTGGGCGACCTGGCCGCTGGAGGCGTTCTTGTTGAGCGCGCGCAGCACACCCTTGAGGTCGACGGCTCCGTGGTCGTAGAAGCGCGAGTCCTCGATCGCGATGATCGCCTTCTGCATGTACGGGGAGATCTCGCTGAGCGGCTTCACCGTGCGGTCACGGGAGTAGACCGTGGCGATCTGCTCGCCCTTGGCGTCGAGGATGGTGGTGCGCTGGCTGAGCGGCGGAGTCTTGAGGTTGGCGGGGATCTCGTCGAATCCCTTGACCGTCCCCTTGGCCGCGAGCCCCAGCACCCCGAAGGCGGGCATGGCGATGCCCGCCAGTACCGCCCCGGCGAGCACACTGACACCGAGGAACTTGGCGGCTTGCTGGGTCCCGGTCAGACCACCGCCCGAGCGCTTCTTTGGCATGGAGGCAGCCTACGTTCTCATTCGCCGGACACGCGTATAGGCATTGGCCTAAGCTGCACTCAACTGTCACAGCAGTGCGGTTTTGTATCAAGGCATTCTCGGAATCCACAGGAAGTTCGCAGCAGAGGCCGTAGTCACTACGGTGCTAGCGGCGGGGGAAGTGGAATCCGGTACTCCATGTCCGAATTAGAGATGAATCCGCCTTATGTGTCGTCCGGCACCCCCTGTGACTCGGCTGGTATGCCCCGGTTTGCCGGGATGCTCACGTATGCCCTCACCTCACTCGCCTGGGTGATCTGCCGCGTACCCATAGTCCGTTCGGGCCATTCAAGATTGGGCCCGAAGGGGGTGTTGCGCTGTGCCCGCCTTCCGTAACGTCCTCAACTGGCAGCGGTGAATATGCCGCTGCCGCCGTGGGGGAGCCTCGATTCGGGAGAGGACGGCGCCGGGATGGGCTGGGTAACCGACTGGAGTGCGCAGGCAGCCTGCCGCACTACCGATCCAGATGAACTGTTCGTACAAGGGGCAGCGCAGAACAGAGCCAAGGCGGTGTGTACCGGATGTCCGGTGCGAACCGAATGTCTTGCGGATGCCCTCGACAATCGCGTGGAGTTCGGAGTGTGGGGCGGGATGACCGAACGGGAACGGCGTGCACTACTGCGCCGGCGCCCTACGGTCACCTCCTGGCGCAGACTCCTGGAGACCGCGCGAACCGAATACGAGCGCAGCGCGGGCATCCTGCCCGTGGGCCTCGACGACGATGAGACGTACGAGACGTACGCGGCGGTGGGGTAGCCCCTGACGGGGGAGCCGCAGACTGTGCACCGGCCCACGAAGGATAGTCGTGGGTCGCCGCACATCAGCGGCGACACCTGCTCGAAGCACCCGTGCCGCTCACGCGTCGCACCAGCATCTGTGTTCGCGTGGCGCACCAGCTTCTGCTCACGCGTCGTACCTGCTTCTCTTCGCGTGGCGCATCAGCTTCTGCTCGCGCGTCGCACCAGCTTCTGTTCACGTGCCGCGTCCGCGCCGCTTACGGCTTACGCGTCCTACCAGTTCTGCTCGGGTCTCGCTGTCGGCTGCTCGTGTCCGCCGCCAAACGGATCCGCCGTTCGCGTCAGCCGCTGCTCGTACCTGGGCGGTCTACCCGGACCCGGTGGAACTACCCGGACCGGGTGGAAGCATTGCCTCCGGTCGCGAGCTGATCACCGATGGCCCGCAGCCCGGCCAGATCGTGTACATCGCCGGGCAGTGCGGCCACTTCGGCCACGGCCACCTCCGGGTGGAGCGCGGTGAAGCGGTCGCGCGTACGCTGCTCGCGCGCGAGCACCTGCATCCGCTCGGCATGCAGACGCAGCAGACCCGCCGTCAGCTGCTCGGTGGAGTGGTCCGCGGGGGTCACGGCGCGCTCGGGGTACGCAGCCTGCTCGGCGGTCTCGCCATTCTCGGGGGTGCGAGCCGGGGTCTGAGACGGGGTGTGAGCCGCGGGCGGGGTTTCGGGAGAGGCGCCCGTAGCCTCACGAACACCAGTCTTCCCTCCCCTCTGATCCACAATGCCGCCCCCTTCAAGATTTTCCGGCGCGGTTTCGTACGGGGCTCCGCCCGTGGTCTCCGGTGTGCTCTCGTACGAGGTCGCCGAGGCGAGGTTCTCGGCCGCCGCGAGGGCGCGCTCGGCGGACAGCCGCGCGGCACCGCTGCCATGGACCCGGTTGAGGACCAGGCCGGCGAGCGGCATCCCCTCCTCCGCCAGCCGCTCCACGAAGTACGCCGCCTCCCGCAGCGCGTCCCGCTCCGGCGCCGCCACCACCAGAAAGGCGGTCCCCGGGGCCTGGAGCAGCCGGTAGGTGGCATCGGCCCGGGTGCGGAAGCCGCCGAACATCGTGTCCATCGCGGCGACGAAGGTCTGTACATCGCGGAGCAGTTGGCCCCCCAGCAGCTTGCCGAGGGTCCCGGTCATCATCGTCATCCCGACATTGAGGAACTTCATCCCCGCCCGGCCGCCCATCTTCGCCGGGGCCACCAGCAGCTTGATGAACTTTCCGTCCAGGAACGACCCCAGCCGCTTGGGCGCGTCCAGGAAGTCCAGCGCACTGCGCGACGGCGGGGTGTCGACGATGATCAGGTCCCACTCGTCCCGGGCCCGGAGCTGGCCCAGCTTCTCCATCGCCATGTACTCCTGCGTACCGGCGAAACCGGCCGACAGGGACTGGTAGAAGGGGTTCTCCAGGATCGCGCTGGCCCGTTCCGGGTCCGCGTGCGCCTCCACGATCTCGTCGAAGGTCCTCTTCATATCGAGCATCATGGCGTGCAGTTCACCCCCGGTGCTTCCGGTGCTTCCGGAGTCCCCGGAGTCCCCGGAGTTCCCGGAGTTCCCGGAGCTTGCGGAGTTCTCTGGGCTTCCGGGGCCGCCGGAGGCCGGGGAGCCGGCCGAGGCCGGCGTCGCCGTGCCCGTGCTGCCGTCGGGCTCTATGCCCTTGACCCGGCGCGGAGTGTTGTCGAGCGAGTCGATCCCCAGCGACTGGGCCAGCCGGCGGGCGGGGTCGATGGTCAGGACGACGACCCGGCGGCCGCGCTCGGCAGCCCGTACCCCGAGGGCCGCCGCGGTCGTCGTCTTGCCCACGCCCCCCGAGCCGCAGCACACGATGATGCGGGTGTCCGGGTCGTCGATGAGCGGGTCGACTTCGAGGGGTGTCGCCGACGCGTCCAGGGTCATGAACCGGTCCCTTGCTTCCGCAGTTCCTTCGCCAGTTGGTAGAGCCCGGCGAGGTCCACTCCCTCGCTCAGCAGCGGCAGTTCGTACGACCCCAGCTCCAGCCGGCCCAGCGTGGCCCGCTGCTCGCGCTCAAGCTCGACGCGCTGGGCGTGGTCCGCGGCCTGGTCGAGCAGCGGAGTGACCAGCCTGGCCCCACCGCTGACCCCGGCTCCCGTGAGCGCCTTGGCGATCTCCGCGCGCCGGTCGCCCGCCGCACTGCGCACCGCTTCCTCGTCCAGGATGTGCGGACGCACCATGTTCACGATCACCTTGCCGACGGGCAGCTCAGCGGCACGCAGCTCGGCGACGCCGTCCGCGGTCTCCTGGACCGGCATCTCCTCCAGCAGCGTCACCAGGTTCACCGCGGTCTGGGGAGACTTGAGCACCCGCATCACCGCCTGCGCCTGATTGTGTATCGGGCCGAACTTCGCGAGTCCGGCCACCTCGTCGTTCACATTGAGGAACCGGGTGATACGGCCGGTGGGCGGCGCGTCCATCACGACGTAGTCGTACGCGTACGAGCCCTGCTTCGTCCGGCGGCGTACGGCTTCACACGCCTTGCCGGTCAGCAGCACATCGCGCACCCCGGGGGCGATGGTCGTCGCGAAGTCGATCGCGCCGAGCTTCTTGAGGGCGCGGCCCGCGCTGCCGAGCTTGTAGAACATCTGGAGATAGTCGAGAAGCGCGCGCTCGGCGTCGATGGCCAGCGCGAAGACCTCTCCGCCGCCGGAGGAGACAGCGATCTTCCGCTCCTCGTACGGAAGAGCCTCCGTTTCGAAGAGCTGTGCGATGCCTTGCCTCCCCTCGACCTCGACGAGGAGTGTCCGCTTTCCCTCGGTCGCGAGGGCTAGCGCGAGGGCGGCGGCCACCGTGGTCTTACCGGTGCCGCCCTTGCCGCTGACGACCTGGAGCCTGCTCACACATTCGAGCCTAACCAGTCGGGCCGCGCGCTACGCACGCCACGGTGTGCGGGGTGCGTCACGCTGTCGTCCGAGGTGGCCACCGGGGTGCCACCGCGGCGTCCGGCCTCGCGCTGGGTTGCGGAAGGGGGCCTCGTACGGCGGAGCCGGAGCCGGGTGCGCGAGCGGGGATGGTGTCCGTATAGCGGCGGGTGCGGGAGTGAGTGCGGGGGCGCGCGGTCCTCCGGCTACAGTCGGCCCATGACCAAGTGGGAATACGCGACCGTGCCCCTTCTCGTGCACGCGACGAAGCAGATTCTGGACACCTGGGGCGAGGACGGCTGGGAGCTGGTCCAGGTCGTTCCCGGGCCCAACAACCCCGAGCAGCTCGTGGCCTATCTGAAGCGGGAGAAGCCCTGATGACCCATGGTGCCGGGGCCGTTGACGCCAGACTCGCCGAGCTGGGGCTCACGCTGCCCGATGTGGTGCCGCCGCTGGCCGCGTATCAGCCGGCCGTGCGCTCGGGGCACTACGTCCACACATCCGGCCAGCTCCCGATGGTGGAGGGCAAGCTCCCCGTCACCGGGAAGGTGGGCGCCGAGGTCACCGCCGATGAGGCCAAGGATCTCGCCCGTCTCTGCGCGCTGAACGCCCTGGCCGCCGTGAAGTCGGTCATCGGCGACCTGGACCGGATCGCACGCGTGGTGAAGGTCGTCGGCTTTGTGGCGTCCGCCTCGGACTTCACCGGGCAGCCCGGTGTCATCAACGGCGCGAGCGAACTGCTGGGCGAGGTCCTGGGCGACAAGGGCGTACACGCGCGCAGCGCGGTGGGCGTCGCCGTCCTCCCGCTGGACGCGCCGGTCGAGGTCGAGGTCCAGTTCGAGCTGGTCCAGGACTGACCGCTGCCCGGTCCTCGGGGCCTGAGGACCATGAACGCAGGACCCGAGGGGTGGCCGGTCTTCCCGCGCCACCCCTGGGCGTCGCAGCCGCGAGAGGTCGGCCGGGTCTCCCGGGTGGCTCACACCGGACCCGCCCGGGGTACCGAACGCCGGACCCCGCCGGGGTCCGAACACCGGACCCGCCTGGGTGGGCTCACACCGGACCCGCCCGGTTGGGCTCAGACCGGACCACAATGCCCCTCGGACATGTTCCACGTGAAACATCGCCCCGGAGTCGCCGGGGGCCGCCGCGAGCCGCCTGGAACCGCCTGGAGCCGTCCCGGAGTCGTCCCCCGCGGGGAACGCCGGAGCCCTGTGACCGCCCTCTCACCCCGGCCCGCCGGGGTGACCGCCCCTCGAACATCCACGCGTCAGCGCATAGCATCCGGCCATGTCCCATGGTCAGTGGTACCCCCCGGAGTGGCCGGACCGGATTCGCGCCCTCGCGAGCGGTGAACTCATCCCCGCGGCCCCCAGGCGGGCAGCGACCGTCATGCTGCTGCGCGACACGGCCGCCGGTCCCGCCGTGCATATGCTGCGCCGACGCGCCTCCATGGCCTTCGCCGGAGGCGCGTACGCCTATCCGGGTGGCGGCGTGGACGCCCGTGACTCCCGTCCGGTCCGCTGGGCGGGCCCCTCGCTCACGACCTGGGCCGCCCGGCTCGGCGTCGACGGCGACGAGGCCGCCCAGGCCATCGTGTGCGCGGCGGTCAGGGAGACCTATGAGGAGGCGGGCGTCCTGCTCGCGGGCGTCACCCCGGACACCGTCATCGGCGATACGACGGACGCGGGCTGGGAGGCCGACCGGGAGGCGCTCGTCGACCGGGAGCTGTCGTTCGCGGACTTCCTGGACCGGCGCGGGCTGGTGGTGCGCTCGGATCTGCTGGCCGCGTGGGCGCGCTGGATCACCCCCGAGTTCGAGCCGCGCCGCTATGACACCTGGTTCTTCGCCGCCGCGCTCCCCGAGGGCCAGCGCACCCGCAACGCCTCCACGGAAGCCGACCGTACGGTGTGGATCCGCCCGGCCGAGGCGACCGAGGGCTACGACCGCGGCGAGCTGACGATGATGCCGCCGACGGTCTCCACGCTGCGGTCCCTGACGCCGTACGCCACGGTCGCCGAGGCGTTCGCCGCTGCCGGGGGCCAGAACATGACCGCCGTACTGGCCACGGCCCGGCTGGAGGGCGGTGAACTGGTGCTCAGCTGGCCCGGCCACGAGGAGTTCACCAAACACATCCCGGCGGGGGGCTCACGATGACCGATGCCGCCGCGCTGCCCGGACAGCCGCGTGGTGCGGTGGTCTCCGGGCCCGCCACCCTCCGTGCGATCAACGTCCTGGCGCCCAACCCGTCCGCGATGACACTCGACGGCACCAACACCTGGATCGTGTCCGAACCGGACTCCGAGCTGGCCGTCGTGATCGATCCGGGCCCCCTGGACGACGTACACCTCCGCCATGTCCTCGCCACCGCCGAGCGGGCGGGCAAGCGGATCGCGCTGACCCTGCTCACCCATGGCCACCCCGACCACGCCGAGGGCGCCGGGCGCTTCGCGGAGCTGACGGGCACGGCGGTCCGGGCGCTCGACCCGGCGCTGCGGCTCGGCGACGAGGGGCTCGCGGCGGGCGATGTGATCCGGACCGGTGGTCTGGAGCTGCGGGTCGTCCCCACCCCCGGCCACACCGCGGACTCGCTCTGCTTCCATCTGCCCGCCGACCGCGCCGTACTGACCGGGGACACGATTCTCGGCCGGGGTACGACCGTCGTGGCGCACCCGGACGGGCGGCTCGGCGACTATCTCGACTCACTGCGCCGGCTGCGCTCACTGACGGTCGACGACGGTGTCCGTACGGTGCTGCCGGGCCACGGCCCCGTACTGGAGGACGCGCAGGGCGCGGTCGAGTTCTATCTCGCGCACCGCGCGCACCGGCTGGCCCAGGTGGAGACGGCCGTCGAGAACGGCCATCGCTCCGCGCCGGACGTGGTCGCCCAGGTGTACGCGGACGTGGACAGGTCCCTGTGGCCGGCGGCGGAGCTGTCGGTACGAGCGCAGCTGGAGTATCTGCGGGACCACGGGCTGATCTGAGCCCCCGGCGGTGGTGCCCCGGCCGTGGCACCGTGGGCAGCAGTGGTGCCCCGGCCGCGGCACCGTGGGCGGCGGCGGCGAACCGCCCCCGGACCCTGGGCGTCTGAAGCGTTGAGCTGTGCCTTACGCTCCGCTTATATCTGGCGCTTCTCTGGGGGGATTCAGCGTGTTCGTACTTTTCGTCCTGCTCATCATCGCGGCGGCCGTCCTGTACTTCACCGGCCGTGGCAGCGAACGCCGAGGGCTCAGGTTCGGCGCCCTGGGTGCGTTGATCGCCGGTCTGTTCGCCGGTATAGCCAGCTGTGTGCATGTCGTCGGCGCCTACGAGGTCGGTGTGCCGGTCACCTTCGGCAAGGTCGGTACGCCGATGGCGCCGGGGGTGAACGTCATCTCGCCGTTCACCAACGTCACCACCTTCTCCACCCGCCCCGTCGACCTCAATCTCTCCGACAAGGACGTGGTCGAGGTGCGCTCCAAGCAGGGCGGTGTGATGCATGTCGAGGTCACGGTGAAATGGGCGGTGACCCCCGCCAGGTCCGTCGAGCTGTACCGGCTCGCGGGCAGCGAGGAGGCGATCCAGCAGCGTCTTGTCTTCCCGGACAGCCGGGAGATCATCCGGAACGTCTTCGCCCGCCACACCAGCGAGGAGGGTTACTCCTCGGCCCGCGAGAAGATCAACACCGAGATCGGCGATCTGATCAAGGACCGGCTGGCACCGCGCGGTATCGCCGTCACCACGGTCAATCTGCGCAATGTGAAGCCGTCCGAGCAGCTTCAGGACCAGATCGACCGCAAGATCCAGCAGCAGCAGGCCACCGAGCGGGCGACCGAGGCGGCGCGTACGGCCACGGCTGAGGCCGAGCGCCGCAGGATCGAGGCGGAGGGGGTGGCCCGGGCGAACAAGATCCTGAACAACTCGCTCACCGACAAGGTCCTGCTGAACCAGTGCATCGACGCCTTCAAGGAGGCGGCGGCCAAGAACCCGGTGTACGCGGTGCCGTGCGGCGGCGGCAGCGGCAACCCGCTGATCGTGGACGGCAGCAGGAACGGCCGGAACTGAGCCGCGCGTACGAAGGCCGCCCCGGGGATGCCCGGGGCGGCCTTCGGC
>NZ_JBSGUP010000201.1:0-12267 GCF_053607985.1 Streptomyces sp. NPDC055078 | reverse complement strand
CCTCGCCCACGGTGTGGCCGAGCATCCAGTGCACCGGGCGCTGGCCGCTCAGGACCGCGAGCAGCCGGTCGGCGAACCAGTAGTGCGGCCTGTTCCGCCGTTGTGCGCGGGCCATCGCCGCTGCCGTGGCCTGGGCGGGCCGACGCTGGTCATGCCGCCCTGCGGGCCTCGTCCTGTTCATCTTCGTCTCCCCCGACGCGCCGGGCCCGGATGCCTTACCGGGCGGTAACTTCCTTGGTGATCTTCTACGGGGCGGGGGCGGGTGACCGCAACGGGGCACGGCGTCGCAGCGGGCGGGGCGAGGATTCACCTATCAGGGTGACCCGGGGCGCTGGAGGGCTGGTGCGGGCCGGGTCCGGGGGGTGCGGGGTGGACGGTGAGCGAGGCGGGGAGCGGCAGCCCGATGGGGGACCGGCACCCGTATTCTGAGGAGGTCTCCCGACTACGAAAGCGGTCAGCATGCGCGTCTACGTCCCCCTGACCCTCGCCGGTCTCGCAGAGGCGCACAAGACGGGCGAACTGGGACCAGGCCCGGTGACCGCGTACGGCGTCACTCCGGGGCTGCGCGAGTGGTACGTCTCCGACGACATCGAGGAACTGGAGTACGCGGCGCTCAGCCGCGCCGCCGCCGCGTCGCTGCGGCTGATCGCGGGTGCTCCCGATGCGGCCAGGCGCCGGGTCGTCGTCGCCGCCGACGTACGGGACCAGGACGCGATCGCCGACCCCGACCTGGCGCTCGACGCCGGCTCGGTGGGCGAGGTGCGGATCGCCGCCGCCGTGCCGCTCGCCCTGGCGGCGGCGGTTCATGTGGACGCGGACGACGCGGTGGCCGATGTCACCGCGGCGGCGGACGCGCTGGGCGCGGCGGACCAGGGCGACGACGACGCCCAGTTCACCGTGGGCGGCGCCGAGGATCATGAGCTGCTCTGGTACGGGGTCCAGGAGATCCCGAACCTGACCGGGTGACCGGATGACCGGGTGGCCTGGTGGCAGGGTGGCCGAAGGGCCGGATGAACACGCGCCCCAGTGGTCTGGTGACCAGGTCACCGGGAGGGTCACCGGTCGGCCCTCGGGCCCGATGACCTGCGGCAAGGTAATTCTCGTGGCTCGTTGTCAGACCCGGCGGGTACGGTTTTCGTCATGGGGAAGCACAACGGAAGCCAGAGCACCACACATCTCGTCTGGGACTGGAACGGCACCCTGCTGGACGATGTGACCGCGGTCTTCGCGGCGACCAATGCCGCGTTCGCCGACCTCGGCCTGGAGCCGCTCACCATGGAGCGCTACCGAGAGCTGTACTGCATACCGATTCCCCGGTTCTACGAGCGGATGCTGGGGCGGATGCCGACGGACGCGGAGTGGGAGGTCATGGACGAGACCTTCCACCGGTATTACACGGAGCACCGGGTCGGGTGCGGGCTGACCGAGGGTGTCGAGGATCTGCTGAGGGAGTGGCGGCGGGCGGGCCGCAGCCAGTCGCTGCTGAGCATGTACGGACACGATGAGCTGATTCCGGTCGTGCGGGGCTATGGAATCGAGAACCACTTCGTCCGGGTGGACGGCCGGACGGGGCCATCCGGTGGCTCCAAGGCGGTGCACATGGAGCGCCATCTCGCGGCGCTGGCGGGGAGCGCGGACCCGGGGCGGACCGTGGTGATCGGGGACGCGGTGGACGACGCGGTGGCGGCGGCGCATGTGGGTGCGCGGGCAGTGCTGTACACAGGGGGTTCGCACAGCAGGGAAAGCCTGGAAGCGGTGGGGGTGCCGGTGGTGGACACGCTCCCGGAGGCGGTGGAGACGGCGATGCGCCTGGTGACCTGAGCGGTGGAGTCTTGTACGGGGCGAGCCCCGGGGCCCCGGGCCGCGGTGAGCCCTGGGCTCTGAGCCCTGACCCTGAGCCCTGACCCTGAGCCCTGAGCCCAGGGGCACCCTGGAGCGGGTGAGCCCTGGCCCCGGGCAGTCCCCCCGGGCAGTCCCCCCGGGCAGTCCCCGAGCGCCCCCGGCCCTGGACCGGGGAGCCCAGCGCCCAGAGCCCGCAGAGCCTGGAGTCCAGGCGCCCGAGCCGTCGACTGGACCCGCCGCCCCGAGCCCCGACCCGACCGCCGGGCAGGACATGAGCGCGGGCCCGACCCGACCGCCGGGCAAAGACGTGAGCGCGGGCCCGCCCTGACCGCCCCCCACCAGGCATCACCCGCCACCGCCGCCCACCAGACACCACCACGGGCATCACCCACCCCGGCCGCCCACCAGGCACCGCCACCGGCCTCACCCGCCAGGCGTCACCCCTTCGTACGCAGCACCTTCAGGAATTCCCGCATCCAGGCGGGGTGATCCGGCCAGGCGCGGGAGGAGACCAGGGTGCCGTCCACCACGGCCTCGGTGTCCTGGAAGGTGGCGCCCGCCGCCTGCATGTCCAGCTCCAGCGCGGGATAGGCGGTGACCCTGCGGCCCTCCAGGCCGCCGATCGCCGCCGTCAGCAGTGGCCCGTGGCAGATCTGCGCCACCGGCTTGTCCGCGTCGAAGAACGCCTTCATGATCTTGCGCAGTTCCGCGTCGTTGCGCAGATACTCCGGAGCGCGCCCGCCCGGGACGACCAGCGCCGCGTACTGACCGGGCTCGACCTCCGAGAACGCCAGGTCGGCCTCCCAGGTGTACCCGGGCTTCTCGGTGTAGGTGTCGAACCCCGGCTCGAAGTCATGCACCACGAACTGCAGCTTCTTGCGCGCGGGGGCCGCGATATGGACCTCGTAACCCTCCTCCAGCAGCCGCTGGTAGGGGTAGAGCACCTCAAGGGACTCGGCTGCGTCCCCGGTGACGATCAGAACCTTGGCTGTCATGGCTGCTCCCGGTGTCTCACTGGTGGCCGCACGGCCCGGTCGGCCCGGTGCGGGTGTCCCTGGGGGCCGGGCAGGGCCGGGCGGCTCGGGCAGGGCCCGCCGCACATGACCGTGTGCGGGGGCTCGGGCAGGGCCGCCGCAGATGACCGTGTGTCGTCACTGGCCAAACTGCACCTCCGGGGACCGTTTGCCAAGAGGGCCTGTGTCGCTGTGCAGAGTGTCAAACTTCTCCCCCCGCTTTTGTACACATAAGGCTCATGACGGCTCCGGGGGGCGGGGCGATAGCCTGGAGCCGTGATCAGCGCGATACGCCCTGGGGGCAGCGAAGCCCCCGGCCTGCGCCCGGAGTGCCACAGCACCCGGGCGGACGCTGGCCACTCCGCAGTGGCGCGATTGTTGAATTTTGTCGATTGCCGCTCGGGCGACTCTCATCGCGGCATAACGTCGACTCCGACCGGACACCCCGTGTCGTGGCGTTGCGTCGCTTCTTCCACCTACGTCACGCAACGGCGCGCGACAGGAGCCAGAGGACATGCAGACCAAGCTGGACGAAGCCAAGGCCGAGCTGCTCGCACGGGCGGCCCGCGTAGCTGAGAACAGTCCCGGCGGGGGGCATCTCCCCCCTGGGGCGGAGCAGGGGCAGAGCCCTGACCAGGGCACCCTGCTCCGCTACCTCCAGCGCTACTACCTGCACACCGCCCCCGAGGACCTCAGCGGCCGTGACCCGGTCGATGTCTATGGCGCAGCGCTCTCCCACCACCGGCTCGCGGAGAACCGTCCGCAGGGCACGGCCAATGTGCGGGTCCACACCCCCACCGTCGAGGAGAACGGGTGGATGTGCAGCCACTCCGTCGTGGAGGTCGTCACCGACGACATGCCCTTCCTCGTCGACTCGGTCACCAATGAGCTTTCCCGCCAGGGCCGCGGCATCCATGTCGTGATCCATCCGCAGGTCGTCGTCCGCAGGGATCTGACCGGCAGGCTCATCGAGGTGCTGCCCACCGAGCGGCACACCCGGCGCACCCAGGGCGCCACCGGCCTTCCGCACGACGCGCTGGTCGAGTCCTGGATCCATGTCGAGATCGACCGCGAGACCGACCGCGCCGACCTCAAGCAGATCACCACCGATCTGCTGCGTGTCCTCTCCGATGTGCGGGAGGCCGTCGAGGACTGGGAGAAGATGCGCGAGGCGGCGCTGCGCATCGCCGACGAGATCCCGACCGAGCCCCTGGCGGAGGACCTCGCGAGCCAGGAGGTGGAGGAGGCCCGGGAGCTGCTGCGCTGGCTCGCCGCCGACCACTTCACCTTCCTCGGCTACCGCGAGTACGAACTCACCGACGCCGACGCGCTGGCGGCCGTCCCCGGCACCGGCCTCGGAATTCTGCGCTCCGACCCGCACCACAGCGAGGACGAGGACCACCCCGTCAGCCCGTCCTTCAGCAGACTGCCGGCCGACGCCCGCGCCAAGGCCCGCGAGCACAAGCTGCTCGTCCTCACCAAGGCCAACAGCCGGGCGACCGTCCACCGGCCCAGCTATCTGGACTATGTGGGCGTCAAGAAGTTCGACAGCGACGGGAATGTCATCGGCGAGCGCCGCTTCCTCGGGCTGTTCTCGTCCGCCGCGTACACCGAGTCCGTCCGCCGGGTCCCCGTCGTCCGGCGCAAGGTCGCCGAGGTCCTCGACGGCGCGGGCTTCTCGCCCAACAGCCACGACGGCCGCGATCTCCTTCAGATCCTGGAGACCTACCCGCGCGACGATCTGTTCCAGACCCCCGTCGACCAGCTCCGCACGACCGTCACCAGCGTGCTCTACCTCCAGGAGCGCCGCAGGCTGCGGCTGTATCTGCGCCAGGACGAGTACGGCCGCTACTACTCCGCGCTGGTGTATCTGCCGCGCGACCGCTACACCACCGGCGTACGGCTGCGGCTGATCGACATCCTCAAGGAGGAGCTGGGCGGCACCAGCGTCGACTTCACCGCGTGGAACACCGAGTCGATCCTCTCCCGTATCCACTTCGTCGTCCGCGTCCCGCCGGGCACCGAGCTGCCCCATCTCACCGACGCCGACACCGAGCGCATCGAGGCCCGGCTGGTCGAGGCCGCTCGTTCCTGGGCCGACGGTTTCGCCGACGCCCTCAACGCCGAGCTGGGCGAGGAGCGCGCCGCCGAGCTGCTGCGGCACTACGGAAACGCTTTCCCTGAGGGCTACAAAGCCGACCACTCCCCGCGCGCGGCCGTCGCCGATCTGATCCATCTCGACGATCTGACCCGTTCCGGCCGGGACTTCTCGCTCTCCCTGTACGAGCCGGTCGGCGCGGGCCCCGGCGAGCGCCGCTTCAAGATCTACCGCACGGGCGAGCAGGTCTCGCTCTCCGCCGTGCTGCCGGTGCTCCAGCGCCTGGGCTGCGAGGTCGTCGACGAGCGGCCGTACGAGCTGCGCGGCGCGGACCGCGACCCGGCCTGGATCTACGACTTCGGGCTGCGCATGCCGGCCACCAACAGCAACGGCGACTATCTCGCCGACGACGCCCGGGAGCGGTTCCAGGACGCGTTCGCCGCCGTCTGGACCGGTGAGGCGGAGAACGACGGCTTCAACTCCCTGGTGCTCGGCGCCGGGCTGGGCTGGCGGGAGGCGATGGTGCTGCGCGCGTACGCCAAGTACCTGCGCCAGGCCGGCTCGACCTTCAGCCAGGACTATATGGAGGACACCCTCCGGACCAATGTCCACACCACCCGGCTGCTGGTCTCCCTCTTCGAGGCCCGGATGTCGCCCGAGCGCCAGCGCGCGGGCACCGAGCTGATCGACGGTCTGATGGAGGAGCTGGACGGCGCGCTCGACCAGGTCGCGAGCCTGGACGAGGACCGCATCCTGCGCTCCTTCCTCACCGTCATCAAGGCGACCCTGCGGACCAACTTCTTCCAGGGGGCGACGACCAAGCCGCACCACAGCTATGTGTCGATGAAGTTCGACCCGCAGGCCATCCCCGATCTGCCCGCGCCCCGCCCGGCGTACGAGATCTGGGTGTACTCCCCGCGCGTCGAGGGCGTGCATCTGCGGTTCGGCAAGGTCGCGCGCGGCGGTCTGCGCTGGTCCGACCGGCGGGAGGACTTCCGTACGGAGATCCTCGGCCTGGTCAAGGCGCAGATGGTCAAGAACACCGTGATCGTGCCGGTCGGGGCGAAGGGCGGGTTCGTCGCCAAGCAGCTCCCGGACCCGTCCGTGGACCGGGACGCCTGGCTCGCCGAGGGCGTCGCGTCCTACAAGACCTTTATCTCGGCCCTGCTCGACATCACCGACAACATGGTGGCGGGGGAGATCGTCCCGCCCGGGGGCGTCGTACGCCACGACGAGGACGACACCTATCTCGTCGTCGCCGCCGACAAGGGCACCGCGTCCTTCTCCGACATCGCCAACGACGTCGCGGTCTCGTACCACTTCTGGCTCGGTGACGCCTTCGCCTCCGGCGGCTCCGCCGGTTACGACCACAAGGGCATGGGCATCACGGCCCGGGGCGCCTGGGAGTCCGTCAAGCGGCACTTCCGCGAGCTGGGCCATGACACCCAGACCCAGGACTTCACGGTCGTCGGTGTCGGTGACATGTCCGGTGATGTGTTCGGCAACGGCATGCTCCTCAGCGAGCACATCCGGCTGGTCGCGGCCTTCGACCACCGCCATATCTTCATCGACCCCGGCCCGGACGCGGCGACCTCGTACGCCGAGCGCCGCCGGCTCTTCGAACTGCCGCGCTCCAGCTGGGCCGACTACAACAAGGAGCTGCTGTCGGCGGGCGGCGGCATCCACCCCCGTACGGCCAAGTCCATCCCCGTCAACGCGCATATCCGCAAGGCGCTGGGCATCGAGGCGGGCATCTCCAAGCTGACCCCCGCCGAGCTGATGAAGGCGATCCTCCAGGCCCCCGTCGATCTGCTGTGGAACGGCGGCATCGGGACATATGTGAAGGCGTCCACCGAGTCGAACGCCGATGTCGGCGACAAGGCCAATGACGCGATCCGGGTCAACGGCGAGGATCTGCGGGTCAAGGTCGTCGGCGAGGGCGGCAACCTCGGGCTGACGCAGCTCGGGCGGATCGAGTTCGACCGCAGCGGCGGCCCCGAAGGATCCGGCGGCCGGATCAACACCGACGCCATCGACAACAGCGCGGGCGTCGACACCTCCGACCACGAGGTGAACATCAAGATCCTGCTCAACGGCCTGGTCGCGGACGGCGACATGACCGTCAAGCAGCGCAACCAACTGCTGGCCCGGATGACCGACGAGGTCGGCGCCCTCGTCCTGCGCAACAACTACGCACAGAATGTCGCGCTGTCCAACGCCGTCGCCCAGTCGTCCTCCCTGCTCCACGCCCACCAGCGCTATATGCGGCGGCTGGGCCGGGACGGGGCGCTGGACCGGGGCCTGGAGTTCCTGCCGAACGACCGGCAGATCCGCGAGCTGCTGAACAGCGGCAGGGGGCTCAGCCAGCCGGAGCTGGCCGTACTCCTCGCGTACACCAAGATCACGGTGGCGGACGAGCTGATCGGGACCTCGCTGCCGGACGATCCGTATCTCCGCAGGCTGCTGCACGCCTACTTCCCCAAGCCGCTGCGCGAGAAGTTCCCCGACGCCGTCGACCAGCACGCGCTGCGCCGGGAGATCGTCACCACCGTGCTGGTCAACGACACGGTGAACACCGGTGGTTCCACCTTCCTGCACCGGCTGCGGGAGGAGACGGGCGCGTCGATCGAGGAGGTCGTCCGGGCGCAGACCGCCGCGCGCGAGATCTTCGGCCTGAACGCGGTGTGGGACGCGGTCGAGGCCCTGGACAACAAGGTCGCGGCTGATGTCCAGACCCGTATCCGGCTGCATTCGCGCCGGCTCGTCGAGCGCGGTACGCGCTGGCTGCTGGGCAACCGCCCGCAGCCGCTGGAGCTGGCCGGGACCGTCGACTTCTTCGCCGAGCGCGTCCAGCAGGTCTGGGGCCAGCTCCCGAAGATGCTGCGCGGCGCCGATCTGGAGTGGTACCAGGGCATTCTCCAGGAGCTGACGAAGGAGGGGGTGCCCGAGGCGCTCGCGCTGCGGGTGGCCGGGTTCTCCTCCGCCTTCCCGACGCTGGACATCGTCGCGATCTCGGACCGTACGCAGAAGGAGCCGATGGCCGTCGCCGAGGTGTACTACGACCTCGCCGACCGGCTGCGGATCACCCAGCTGATGGACCGGATCATCGAGCTGCCGAGGGCGGACCGCTGGCAGTCCATGGCCCGTGCGTCCATCCGTGAGGATCTCTACGCGGCGCACGCGATACTGACGGCGGATGTGCTGTCGGTGGGCAACGGCGGCTCGACACCCGAGGAGCGTTTCAAGCGCTGGGAGCAGATGAACGCCTCGATCCTGGGCCGGGCGCGCGCCACGCTGGAGGAGATCCAGGGGTCGGACACCTTCGACCTGGCGAATCTGTCGGTGGCGATGCGGACGATGCGGCAGTTGATGCGTACGCACAGCTGACCGTACGGGCCGCCGCCTCCGACGAGGGAGGCGGCGGGCCCGCTCGCCCTGAGGGGTTCGCCCCGGCTTCGGGCGGGCTCCTTCGTACGCGGGCGGGCCGATCCGGCTCCGGGAGGCGCCCGCTTCGTCCTCAGACGGTCGCTCGCCACAGACCGCGGCAGGCGGCCACGGCGGCCGTCAGCAGCAGCCCGTTCCGCAGGAGCATCACCGTGCTGCCGAGCGCGCTGCCGTCGACGACCTCGCCGTACAGCAGCGGAAACGCGAGGGCGCTCAGGACGGCGGCGGGCACCATCAGCAGCGCGGCCGGGCGCTGGCTGGTGTGCCGGGAGGTGAGACAGACCGCGGCCAGACCGAGCAGCCAGATCAGATACTGCGGGCTGATGACCCGGCTGGTGACGGTGAACAGCAGGACGGCGGCGAACGCGGCGTCGAACGGTGTGGCCGGATTCCAGCGCCGGGCCCGGAGCCGCCACAGCACCAGCCAGCACAGGGCGAGGCCGCTCAGCACCAGGGACAGCAGCGCCACCGTGGAGACATACGGGCCGGCGAACTCGAAGGCCCCGTAACGGAAGACCACCTCGCCCGGCCAGCCCAGCCGCCCGGCGAGCTGGAGCGCGGTGCCGCCGAGCGACTCGATCTGCACCCCGCGCGCGCCCTGCTGCCGCAAGAAGTCCAGGGTGTGGCTGAAACCGATCACCAGGGCGGCGAACAGCACGGCCGCGGCTGCGGCGGCGGAACCCCAGACCGCGCGGGTCGTACGTCCCCGGGGGGCGCCCAGGATCGTGAGCAGCGGCCAGACCTTGATCAGCGCCCCGATTCCGGCGAGTGCCCCGCCGAGGTGCGGCCGTCCGCGCATCGCGAGCAGCGCCAGTACGGCGACGGCGGTGACGGGGACGTCGTAGCGGGCGAGCGGCAGATTGAGCAGCAGCGGCAGCGCGCACACCCACAGCCAGGCGCCGGGGGCGCCCGCGCGGGCGAGGGCTGCGGTGACGGTCGCGTCGGCGAGGAGGATCAGCGCGACGAACGCCTGGAAGTAGGTGAGCCAGGGCAGGGCGGCGGGGGAGAGGAAGACGAGCGCGGCGCCGGGCGGGTACTGCCAGGTGGCGTCGTCCACGGGGAACGCGCCGTGGACGAGTTGGCCGTACCAGCCCCGGTAGAGCTGGTGCACCTCCCCGGCGACGCCCGAGTCACCGAGCCGGTCGACGGCCAGCAGGGCGAGCATGCCGAGCCGGGTGGCCGTCCAGACGGCGGCCAGGGCGAGGGCGTGCCGGGGCCGGGCGGTCCCCGGCACCGGGCTCGCAGGCGATCCGAGAGGGTGGGCAGGCGGCAGCGGGGCGATCCGATGGGACGTCATCGGCCGGTACTTTAGCCCGCTATGGGGTCATTCCCTGCTATTTCTTCCCGTGGGTGAACGCTTCATACGCGGCGACGACATCCTGCGCCGGGCCGTCCATCCGCAGCGTCCCGGACTCCAGCCACAGGGCGCGGTCGCAGGTCTCGGTGATCGTGGAGTTGCTGTGGCTGACCAGGAAGACCGTGCCGGCCTTCTTGCGCAGCTCGGTGATCCGCGCCTGGCTGCGCCGCCGGAACTTGGCGTCGCCGGTCGCCAGGGCCTCGTCGATCAGCAGGACGTCATGGTCCTTGGCGGCGGCGATGGAGAACCGCAGCCGGGCCCCCATGCCCGAGGAGTACGTCCGCATCGGGAGCGAGATGAAGTCGCCCTTCTCGTTGATACCGGAGAACGCCACGATGTCGTCGTAGCGCTCCCGGATCTGTTCGCGTGACATGCCCATCGCGAGGCCGCCCAGCATCACATTGCGTTCGCCGGTCAGATCGCCCATGAGGGCGGCGTTCACCCCGAGGAGCGACGGCTGGCCCTGGGTGTAGATCCTGCCCTTGGCGGTCGGCAGCAGCCCGGCGACGGCCTTGAGCAGGGTGGACTTCCCGGAGCCGTTCGATCCGATCAGGCCGATGGCCTCGCCCTTGTACGCGGTGAAGCTGACGCCCCTGACGGCGTGCACCTCACGGACGCCGGGGTTCGCCCGGCGGGCCCTGGGCGACAGCATCCGGCTGAGGGCGGCGGTGGCACTGCCCTTGCCGCCCCGTCCGCCGTTGACCCGGTAGGTGATGTGCACACCGTCGGCGACGACGGTCGGGATGCGCTCTTCGGTGCGCACCTCTTGGGGCAGCTCAGCCACGGCCATATCGCTCTTCCGCCTTCCAGAAGTACAGAAATCCGCCCGCTCCGAGGAGTACGGCCCAGCCGAGGGCGACCGCCCACACATGGGGCGGCAGCTGGGCCGAGGTATAGCTGTCGATCAGTGCGAAGCGCATCAGATCGATGTAGACGGCCGCCGGGTTGCACTGGAGCGCGACCACCACGGCCCCCGGCAGCTCCTGGTTGCGCAGTACCACCGGGATGCTCCACATCACACCCGACACATACATCCAGGTCCGCAGCACGAACGGCATCAGCTGTGAGATGTCCGGGGTCTGGGCGGCGAGCCGGGCCACGGCCATCGCCAGCCCGGTGCTGAAGACAGCCTGGAGCACCAGGGCGGGAATCGCCAGCAGCCAGGAGGGCCGGGGGAACTGGCCGAAAATCATCAGGATCACGGTCAGCGCGCCGAGCGAGTACAACAGCTGCTGGAGCTGCTGGAGGGCCAGCGCCATGGGAAGCGAGGCGCGCGGGAAGTGGAGCGCCCGGATCAGCCCGAGATTGCCGGAGACCGCCCGCGTCCCCGCTGTGATCGAATGGGAGGTGAAGGTCCAGATGAACACGCCGGTGACGAGGAAGGGGACGAAGTCCTCGACCTGGCCGCTGGTGCCGAGGAGTACGCCGAAGACGAGGTAGTAGACCGCCGCGTTCAGCAACGGGGTCGCCAGCTGCCAGATCTGGCCGAGTCTCGCCTGGCTGTACTGGGCGGTCAGCCGCGCGGTCGCGAACGCGGCGATGAAGTGGCGGCGGGACCACAGCTGACGGAGGTACGCGGGCAGCGAGGGGCGGGCACCGCTGACGGTGAGCCCGTGCCGGGCGGCCAGCGCGCGGGGGCTCTCGGTTGCTTCGGCAGGTCTGGAGATCGTCTGAGTGCTCACTCTGCTCGCCTTCGCGGACTGTGGTCACGGTTTCGTCGGAACGAACCCGTTTCGTCGCTACGGGCGAGATTAGGGCGTGTGTGCGTCGCAACGCAACCGTCTCGTCCTCACGGGTATCATCCTGGCCATGACCACGGACCCGGGAACCCCACGACGAGCGCCCGCGGGAGCCGCAGTGCTCCGGGAGGACGTCACCGAGGCGATCCGCGCCGCCGTGTTCGAGGAACTGGCCGCGGTCGGGTTCGCACGGATGTCGATCGAGGGGATCGCACGGCGGGCGGGCGTCGGCAAGACAGCGGTGTACCGGCGCTGGAAGTCGAAGCTGTCGCTGGTGCTCGACCTGGTGTCGGCGTTCGCGACGCAGGGGCTGCCCGCCCCGGCGACGGGCTCGCTGTACGGGGATGTCCGCGCCCTGCTCCAGCTCGCCTCCCACGCCCTGCGCCACCCCGTGGCCTCCCAGATCATCCCGGACCTCCTGGTGGAGGCGGCCCGTAACCCGGAGATCGCCGCGACGATCAAGGCGGCGCTGCTGGACGGGCAGCAGGGCGTGGCTGCCCTGATCGTCCGCGACGCGGTCGCGCGCGGGGAACTGCCGGAGGGCACGGATCCGGACGGGCTGCTGGATGTGGTGGTGGGTCCGCTGTACTGGCGGCTGGTGGTGGTGCGCGGGGAGTTGCCGAGGGGGTACCTCGACGACCTCGCCCGCGGCGCGGTCGCGGCGCTACGGGTTTGAGCGGGGGGTGCGGTGGGGCGCCTTGCCCGGGCCCGGGCTGTCCGGGGGGGGGGGGCCCCCCCCCCCGCGCGCCCCCACCCCCCACCCCGCCGACCCGG
>NZ_JBSGUP010000200.1:0-12403 GCF_053607985.1 Streptomyces sp. NPDC055078 | reverse complement strand
ACGAGCACCTGGGCCCTCGCCATGTGCCCAGTGGATGTGACCTGTCCATGGGCCCTCGCCAGGTCCGGCGACTTCTGGGATCATCGACCCCCATGTCAGGGGGAACGCTCCATCAGCTGTTCGAGGACAGGGTACGGGCCGATCAGGACCGTACCGCCGTGATCACCGACCGCGTCCGGCTGAGCTACGCCCAGCTGGACGGCCGGGCCAACCGGCTGGCCCGTCATCTGACCGAGACCGTTCGGCTGCCGCCCGGCGGTCTGGTGGCCATCCGCACCGTGCGCCCGCCCGATGTCCTGGTCGCGATCCTGGGCGTACTGAAGGCGGGCGGCGCGTACGCCGTCGTCGGGCCGGGGACTCCCGAACCACGGGCCATCGCCGAGGCGCGGGCCCTGATCTCCCACCGGGTGCACCTCGGCCGGGTCGAGGGCGGCAGTTCCCGGCCCCTCGTCCTCTTGGACGGGGACGCCGCCGCGATCACGTCCCACTCCGCCGAACCGCTCGCCGAGCCGCCCGCCGCGGGCGCCCGGGCCGCCGTCCTGTTCACCGCCGGCACGACGGACGGGCCGACCGCCGTGCCCGTCTCCCACCGGCTGCTGCGGGCCGCCTGGGAGAGCTGGTCCGAGGTCTACGGGCTCGTCCCCGACGACCGGGTCCTGGTGACCGCGCCGCCCGACACCACCGAGTTCACCGCCGGGTGGATACGGACCCTCTGTACGGGCGCCACCCTGGTGCTGTCCCGGCACGAGACGTACACCGTCGCCGACACCGACCCGGTGACGGCCGCCGCGCTCCTCGACCGTACCGACCGCCACCCGACGCTGCGCCTCCTCGCCGTCGGCGGGGAACGGCTGCGGCTCGATGAGCAGGCGCGGCTGGAGGGGCTGCTCGCACCGGGCTCCCGGCTGATCCATACGTACGGGCCCACCGAGGTGGCCGGGTGCGGCACCTGGTTCGAGACCGGGCAGCTCCCGGGGCCGGTGGACGACCCCGAGCGGCACGCCTTTCTCGGGCAGCCGTTCCCGGGGTGCCGGGCGCAGCTCCGCAAGGGCCGGATCTGGCTGACGCCACCGGACGGCGGCGACGCGGTGCCCACCGGGGACCTCGGGCGCCGGGACGGCACGGGGCCGCTGGAGTTCCGCGGCCGGACGGCCCACCGGGTCAAGGTCGACGGCCGGACCGTCGACACCTACCGGATCGAGGCCGCGCTCGCCTCGCACCCCCGCATCCGCGACAGCGTCGTCGGCGTGGACGGGGGACGGCTGATCGCCCATGTGCTGCCGGTCCCGGGAAGCAGCGCACCGGGGAAGGAGGGCATCCGGCGGCATCTCGCCGGTGAGGTGCCCGCCGCCGACATCCCGGAGACCGTCGTGACGATCGGGAAGCTGCCGCGCAACGCGGCCGGCAAGGTGGACCGGCGGGCGCTGGTACGGCAGCCGGTGCGGCGCCCGGCCGCCGGCGGCTACTCGGGCAAGGGCGGCGGCTACGATCTGCCCTCCTGGGAGCAGGCCGCCATCGTGGGGCTGGTGGCGATGATCCCGGCGGCGATCATGTCCCTCGTCCTCACGGACACGTTCTGGCCGGGATCGACCGATGTGTCCCTGGTGCCCGACCCTTGGGCGGGGCTCTTCCGCGGGCTGTATCTCGCGGAGAGCCTGTCCTTCGCGGTCGGGGTGGGCTTTCTGATCGGCGGTCGGGGGCTGATGCTGCGCCGGAGCCGCTCCCGGGGTCTGACCACGGCGGCTCATCTGGCCATCGTCTGGCTGCTCGTCTCCTGGTGGCCGCAGGACAATCTGTACCGGCTCGCGGCCAAGCAGGACTGGGAGCGGCAGGCGGCCCTCGTCTATGTCTTCAATGTGCCGCTGATGATCGCGGCGGCGGTGGTCGCGGTGTGGGCGGTACGGGGAGCGGCGGAGGCCGCACCCGGCTCCCGGGACGGCTGACTGTCCGGACGCGGGGACCGCACCCGCGCGGGACGGCTGGCCGTCCGGCGCGGGCCGCGGCGGCTCATCGACCGAAGAGACGGGCCAGCCCGTCGCAATGGGCGCGCACCAGGGCGCCGGCGGCGTCCAGCCGGTCGGCCGTACGGGCCGCGAGAATCACCCCGATGTACGGGTCGGGTTCATAGGCCGCGGTCGGGATCGAGGGCACGAGTACGGCGTCGATCCCGGCACAGGTCCCGGTCAGCTCCCGCAGGAACGCGATCAGTTCGGCGTCGGGCAGCCGCGCGCCGAGCGGGACGCGGTCCAGGGACCGTACGAGATGACCGCCGCCCCGGGTCTCGTCGAGCCGCAGTTTGACCATGAACGCGGCGGCCGGGCCGGTGAGCCGCAGATTGGTCTCGGTGGGGGCGAGCCCCCCGTCCGGGCCGGTGACGAAGTCGACGTCGTACCAGCCCCGGAAGCCGCTCGCGGCGAGTTCCCGGCCGACGGCGCGGCCGAAGCGGAGCGCGGGCTCCATGAGCCGGTCCGGTACGGCGCCGGGGCCGACGGTCGCGCCCCGGTAGGCGGTCCCTTCGATGTCCATGGCCGCGACACCGACGGCGTGCACCTCGCCCCGGGCGTCCACGAGGCCGTCGTACGTGGGCCGGGTGCCGTCGCCCGTCACATACTCCTCCAGCAGCAGCGGGCCCCGGGGCAGCGCCTGGGCCCGGGTCCGGCGGGTGAGCACCACGGTGCCCGAACCGCCCGCCCCGTGCTCGCTCTTGACCACGGTCGACTCCCCGGCACGGGCGCGGGCCGCGATCAGCCGCGCCGCCCGCCGGCGGCTGCTCACGCTCCACTGGCGCGGCACGGCGATCCCGGGGTGATCGGTCGCGAGCCGCCCGAAGAGTTCGTGGGAGGCCCGTTTGGACTCGTACCGCAGAGCGCCGGACGGGAGCCGCCGGCCGGTGAGTTCCCCGAAGGCGGCGGTGTGACCCCAGGCGACGAAGGGCAGTCCGGTCTCCCGCAGCCGCGCCACCAGGGCGGGGCGCTCCAGCAGCCCGGGCCCGGTCTCCCGGTACGCCTCGACCCGGGCCCAGCCGAGCTGCCGCGCCACCAGCGCGAGCCACCCCTCGGGGACGGCACGGGGCAGTACCACCACGGCCGGGTGCGGGCTCGCGAAGACGGCCAGGCAGGCGTAGTGGTCCGCCGCGTGCCGCGACGTCTCGTCCACGGCCCCGAACTGGCTCTGGAACTCCGCGACATTGCCGATGTGGACCGCCCGCCGCCCCTCGGTCCACACCTGCGCCCACTCCGGGCGGGGGGCGATGGCCGCCTCCAGCCGGGGCAGCCCGCCCGTCCCCGACGTGCTCGCCATGCCCGACGTCCCCGTCGTGCCCGACGTGCCCGCCGGCAGGGGCCGCGCGCCCTGGGCCCGGTAGAACCCCTCGGCGTGCGGATCCGAATCGATCGTCAGGCGCCGGAAGCCGAGGGTGCGGGCGGTGTCGAGGACATGGGCGTACAGGGTCCGCCCGATACCGCGCCGGACCTCGGCGGGCTCGACGAAGAGAAGCCCCAGGGTGCCGTCGGGGGGTGTCCCTTCGAGCGACGCGACCCCGAGGACGGCGGTGTCGTCCTCGGCGACGACGACGCGGCGGGCGGGGATGTGGTCCGGGGCGAGGGTCAGTTCGTCCGCCCAGCGCGCGAGCTGGTCGGCGGAGTACCCCCAGTGGGACTTGGACCGCAGGATGAGGCGGGTGAGGTGAGGGGCCTCGGCGGGAAGGGCTTCACGTATCCACACAGGGTGACCCTAGGCCGTGCCGGCCTCGCCCGTCGTCCGCGCCGTCGCGTGAGAGGACCGTGTCCGGGGCGGACGATCCAGCCCGTCCGGCGATTGAGGACATGCCCGGAGGGCATGCCCGCACCACCACGGGCCCGGAGGACACGCCCTCACGACCGCGCGACGGCTGGCAACGGCGAGGCCGCCCACATGAGGCGGACGCAGCCGATCACACCTCTCGGACCAGGAAATCGCGGGCGATCTTCGCCGCGAGCGTCTCCAGCAGCGGTCCCGCGTCCGCCATGGAGCGGGCCGGATCGGGTTCCAGCTCCAGCAGGGTGTAGGCGCGGCGGATCCCCACCCGGCCCAGGACCTCCGGGGCGAGGGACAGCCGCCCGCAGACCGCCACGACGTCGATGTGCTGGGCGCGGGCGAGGGCCGCGACGCCGAGGGGGGCCTTGCCGTGCAGGGTCTGTTCGTCGATGGAGCCCTCGCCGGTGATCACGAGGGTGGTGCCGGGCAGGGCGGCGGGGAAGCCGAGGACATCGAGGACGACCTCGATCCCGGGCACGGCCCGCGCCCCCAGCGCGGCCAGCGCGCCGAAGCCGACACCCCCCGCCGCGCCCGCGCCGGTGGCGTCCGCCAGACCGGGGTCCAGAAGGGAGGCGTAGTGGGTGAGAGCGGCGTCCAGGAGGGCCACATCGGCGGGGGTGGCGCCCTTCTGCGGGCCGTACACGGTGGCCGCGCCCTCGGGCCCGGTCAGCGGGTTGCCGACATCGCTGGCGAGGATCAGCTCGATGTCCTTGAACCGGGGGTCGAGCCCGGACAGATCCACCACGGCGAGGTCGCGCAGACCGCCGCCGCCGGGGCCGACCGGACGGCCGTCCGCGTCCAGGAAGCGCGCGCCGAGCGCGGTGAGCATGCCCGCACCGCCGTCGGTGCCCGCGCTGCCGCCGAGCCCGAGGACGATCGTCCGGGCGTCGGCGTCGAGCGCGGCGCTCAGCAGTTCGCCGGAGCCGTACGACGTCGCGGTGAGCGGGGCGAACTCCCCGGCGGGCAGGCGCCGCAGCCCCGACGCCTCCGCCATCTCCACCACCGCGGTGCCGTCCCTCAGGGCGTACGCGGCCTTCACCCGTTCGCCGCGCGGCCCGGTGACGGACAGCTCGTGCCGTTCGAACCCGGCCGCCACCGCCGCGTCGACGGTGCCGTCCCCGCCGTCGGCGACCGGCAGGGTCACGACCTCCAGCTCGGGCAGCTCCCGCCGCAGACCCGCCTTCACCCGCGCGGCGACCTGCACCGCCGTGAGCGAGCCCTTGAACTTGTCCGCCGCCACGAGTACTCGCGCGGGTTGGACATCCATTCCGTTCGTCACTACGCACCCCTTGCTGTCGAACAGACATTCGCGCCCGACCCGACCCTATCCGCCGCGTTGTCGGACGTGCCACCTTCCGGCGGGGTAAAACCTGACGTATGCGTCTATCTCAACCAGAACTGACCGATCGAATCCTCGGTGGCTGGCTCGGCAGGGTCGCGGGCAACATACTGGGCAAGCCCGTGGAGCGCGGCGACCACTGGACGCGAGAGCGCATCGACCGCTATCTGCGCCGTACGGACGCGCTTCCGCTCACCGGCTATCTGCCCGCTCCCCCGCCGGACGCGGAGCCCGGCGAATTCGAGCTGCGCCCGGAGTGGGAGCAGTGCGTGCGCGGCCGGATCCGGGGCAGTTGCCGGGACGACGATGTGGACTACTCGATCCTGGGCCTGCACCTGCTGGAGACGCACGGCTTCGGGTTCACCACCGAGCACGTGGGGGACTTATGGCTGCGGACGCTGCCGTACCTCCAGACCTTCACAGCCGAGCGGGCCGCGTACCGCAATCTGGCCAACGGGCTGAAGCCGCCCGCGACGGCCTCGCACGACAATCCCCACCAGGAGTGGATCGGCGCCCTCATCCGCGCGGACGTCTTCGGCTGGACCTCCCCCGGCGACCCGCGCCGAGCCGCCGCGCTGGCCCGCCGTGACGCGGTCCTCTCCCACCACGGCAACGGTGTGTACGGGGCGATGTGGGCCGCCGCCCTGATCGCCGCCGCGTTCACCGCGAGCGGCCCGCGCGAGGCCGTCGGGACCGCGCTGGAGCACATCCCCGCCAGCAGCCGGCTCGCCCGCGCGGTCCGGCACACCACCGCTCTGCACGACGCGGGGGCCGCCTGGGGCGACACCCTCACCGAGCTGGAGGCCCGGACGGCCGGACTGCACTGGATCCACTCGGTGCCCAACGCCGCCGTGATCACGGCCGGACTGCTGTACGGGGAGGGCGACTTCACCACCACGGTCGCGCTCACGGTCCGGGGCGGTCTCGACACCGACTCCAACGGCGCGACGGCCGGCTCGGTCGCGGGCGTCCTGTGCGGGGCCGCCGCGATCCCCGCACAGTGGACGGAACCGCTCCAGGACCGGGTGCGCAGCGCGGTGTTCGGCTTCGACGGGGCGCGGATCTCCGAACTGGCGGCGCGTACGGTGCGGCTGGCCCCGGGGGGACACGGCTGAGGTGCGGGCGGCGGAGACCCGGCGGGCCTGGCGGAGCGCCTGGCGGAGCGCCTGTACTGAGCCCCGGGCCGAGGGTCCGGGCGAATCCGTTCGCCGGGGCCCGGGGGCGCTGCGTAGGCTCACCGTATGACTCTCGTCGCGATCCTCAGCGGCGCCGGGATCTCCACGGATTCCGGCATCCCCGACTACCGCGGGCCCGCCGGGCTGTGGCGGCGCGACCCGGCGGCCGAGAAGCTCGTCACCTACGAGTACTACATGACCGACCCGGAGATCCGCCGCCGCTCCTGGCAGCTACGGCGCACCAGCCCGACCTGGTCGGCCCTGCCGAACGCGGCCCATCTCGCGGTCGCCGAGCTGGCGCGGCGCCCCGGTTTCGCCGTGCGGGTGATGACCCAGAACGTGGACGGACTGCACCAGCTCGCGGGGATGCCCGACCGCAAGGTGCTCGAACTCCACGGCACGGCCCGCTCCGTCGTCTGCACCCGGTGCGGCGACCGCACCTCGATGGACGACGCGCTCGCCCGGGTCGAGTCCGGCGAGGACGACCCGCCGTGCCGGGTGTGCGGCGGCATCCTCAAGTCCGCGACCGTGATGTTCGGGCAGAGCCTGGACCCCGAGGTGCTGGCCGAGGCCATGGCCATCGCCCAGGCGAGCGAGGTGTTCATCGCCGTGGGGACCAGCCTCCAGGTCCAGCCCGCGGCCTCACTGGCCGGGATCGCCGCGGAGCACGGGGCCCGGCTGTCGATCGTGAACGCGGACCCGACTCCGTACGACGAACTCGCGGACGACGTCGTACGCACCCCGATCGGCACGGCCCTGCCGGAACTGCTGCGCTCGCTGGACTGAGGAGCCGCCGTCCGCCCGAGAGGCCGTGGCCGCAGCGTCCTAGAACAGCGCCTCGTCCGGCCGCCCCGACTCGAAGGACAGCAGCCGCTGTTTGCGGCTCAGCCCGCCGCCGTAGCCGGTCAGGCTCCCCGTGGAACCGATCACGCGATGGCACGGCACGATGATCGACACGGGGTTCTTGCCGTTCGCCAGGCCGACCGCGCGCGAGGCGTTCGGGTTGCCCAGCTCCTCCGCGAGTTCGCCGTAGGTGCGGGTCTCGCCGTAGGGGATGGCCAGCAGCCGGTCCCAGACAGCGCGCTGGAAAGGGGTGCCCGCCAGCCGCAGCGGTACGGCGAACTCGGTGAGTTCACCGGCGAAGTACGCCTCCAGTTGGCGGATCGTCTCGCCGAAGGGGGAGCCCAACCCATGGCCCTGACGGGCCTGGGGAGACCCGTCCCCTTGGCCCTGGGGGGCCTGGGGAGACCCCAACCCTCGGCCCCTGCGGGCCTGGGGAGACCCCAATCGGACGCCGAAGGTCTCGTCGCCGGGGCGGTGGCGCTGGTCGGTCATATAGAGGCCGCTCAGGACACCGTCGGTCGCGACGAGTGTCAGCGCGCCGTAAGGGCTGTCGACGACTGTGTGCTGCCTGTTCATGAGGGGGCCGCCTTCCTGATGCCGGGGGTCGCACGGACCGCTGCCGTGGGTGTGGGTGTGGGTCACGCGGGCAGCTCGTTGATGGGGTGGTCGTCGGTGGCCCAGAGGTACTGGACGGCGTACGCCCGCCAGGGCCGCCAGGCGGCGGCGTGGGCCGTGAGGGCGGCCGGAGTGGCGGGCAGGCCGAGTCCGGCCGCCGCGCGGCGCATGCCGAGGTCGGTGGGGAGGAACGCGTCGGGGTCGCCGAGGGCGCGCATGGCGATCACCTCGACCGTCCAGGGGCCGAACCCGGGCAGCGCGCCGAGCCGGGCGCGGGCCTCGTCCCAGTCGCTGTCGACGCCGAGCCGCAGCGACCCGTCGGCGAGCGCCGCGACGAGTGTGGTCAGGGTGGTGCGACGGCTGCGGGGCAGCGCCAGGGCCTCGGGGTCCAGAGCGGCGAGCGCGTCGGCGGTGGGGAAGAGATGGGTGAGACCGCCCTCGGGGTCCTCGACCGGTTCACCGGGGGCGATCACCAGCCGGCCCGCGTGGGTGCGGGCGGCTGCGGTGGAGACCTGCTGGCCCAGGACCGCCCGTACGGCGAACTCCGCCGCGTCGACGGTCCTCGGGACCCGCCGTCCGGGCGCCTTGTCCACCAGCGGCCGGAGCAGTGGATCCGTACGCAGCAGGTCGTCCACGGCGACGGGATCGGCGTCCAGGTCGAGCAGTCGCCGACAGCGGCTGATGGCGATCGTCAGATCGCGGGAGTCGGTGAGGGAGAGCCGGCAGGAGATGTGCGCGGGACCCGGGGTGAGGGCGACGACGCCGTGTCCGTACGGGAGACCGAGGGTGCGCCGGTACGAGCCGTCCCGCCACTCCTCCACCCCGGGGACGCCCGTCGCGGCGAGATGCCCGAAGAGATTGCTCGGGTTGAGCGGCGCCCGGTACGGCAGCCGCAGGGTGATGACGCCAGAGGTCGCCGGGGGCGCGGCCGGGCGCGCGGCGGGGGGCGCGGAGCCGCCCCGGGCGGCGCGGACGCGCAGTTCGCCGGGGGCCAGCGCGAAGACCTCGCGGACGGTGTCGTTGAACGTGCGGATCGAGGAGAACCCGGCGGCGAAGGCGATCTCGGCCATCGGCAGCGCGGTGGTCTCGATCAGCAGGCGCGCGGTCTGGGCGCGCTGGGCGCGGGCCAGGGCGAGCGGTCCGGCGCCCAGTTCGGCGAGGAGCTGCCGTTCGATCTGCCGGGTGGAGTAGCCGAGGCGGCCGGCCAGCCCGGGGACGCCTTCGCGGTCGACGACACCGTCCCCGATCAGGCGCATGGCGCGGGCGACGGTGTCGGCGCGGGCGTTCCACTCCGGGGAGCCGGGGCTGCTGTCCGGGCGGCACCGCTTGCAGGCCCGGAATCCGGCCTGCTGGCAGGCGGCGGCGCTCGGGTAGAAGGTCATGTTCCGGGCCTTCGGGGGGACGGCCGGGCAGCTGGGACGGCAGTAGATCCGGGTGGTCAGCACGGCGGTGAAGAACCAGCCGTCGAATCGGGCGTCCTTCGACCGGACGGCGCGTACGCAGCGCTCAGTGTCGGTGTGCATGGGTCAAGCATCGGGCACACGCCGGGATGGGGCTGGCGAAAAAACGACATCGCCCTCCCGCTGCCTGGGCCGCTCCTGACGGCCTCGTGGTCACCCGTCCGGCGCAGCCCGGAAAGCGCATCCGGGACGGTCGGCCCAGGATGGCGGGTGGCCGGGCCTGCGGACACCCGCCGCCCGGTGCCTGCGGACACCCGCCGTCCCGGGCCTGCGGCACACACCCGGGAGGACCCTGCGGCACACACCCAGGAGGACGCAGTGACCAGCACCGAGTCGCCCGATTTCAGCGACCGTACCGACTTCGCCGACGCGGACCGGGGCCTGATCGCCCCGCCCGCCGCCGACACGGTGACCGCCGCCGACGGCCGCGTGGTGTGGGACTTCCGGAGCACCGCGTTCCTGGACGGTGACTGTCCCGACACGGCCCATCCCGGCCTGTGGCGGCAGTCGCAGCTCTGTGCGCGGGCGGGACTGTTCGAGGTGACCGAGGGGGTGTACCAGGTCCGGGGCTACGATCTGTCGAACATGTCCCTGATCGAGGGTGCCCAGGGCGTCGTCGTCGTGGACCCCCTGGTGTCGGCGGAGTGCGCCGCGGCGGCCCTCGCGCTCTACCGTACGCACCGGGGCGAGCGGCCGGTGACCGCCGTCGTCTTCACCCACTCCCATATCGATCACTTCGGCGGCGTGCTCGGGGTGATCGACGAGGGCAGCGATGTCCCGCTGGTGGCCCCCGCGGGGTTCATGGACAACGCCGTCTCGGAGAACGTCTACGCGGGCACCGCGATGCTCCGCCGGGGCATGTATCACGCCGGCGCCGATCTGGAACCGGGAGCCAGGGGTCTGATCGGGGTCGGCCTGGGCTTCACCGCCTCCATCGGGACGCCCACTCTGCTTCCCGCCACGGTGGACATCACCCGTACCGGACAGGAGGAGATCCTCGACGGCGTGCATTTCCGCTTCCAGTTCACTCCGGACACCGAGGCGCCGTCGGAGATGAACTTTCATCTGCCCGAGCGCCGTGCGCTGTGCATGGCCGAGAACGCCAGCCACAATCTGCACAACATCCTGACCCTGCGCGGTGCGGTCGTCCGGGACGCCCGGAACTGGGCCCGGTATCTGACGGAGGCGGTCGAGCTGTTCGGCGATGACTCCGACGTCCTCTTCGCGTCCCATCACTGGCCGACCTGGGGAACGGACCGGCTCAAGGAGTTTCTGTCCGAGCAGCGCGATCTGTACGCCTATCTGCACGATCAGACGCTGCGGCTCGCCAATCAGGGCCTCACCGGGATCGAGATCGCCGAGATCATCGAACTGCCGCCCGCCATCGCGCGCGCCTGGCACACTCGCGGCTACTACGGCTCCGTCAACCACAATGTGAAGGCGATCTACCAGCGCTATATGGGCTGGTACGACGGGAACCCCGCCTCCCTGTGGGAGCATCCGCCCACCGAGAGCGCCCGGCGCTATGTGGACTGCGTCGGCGGTCTGGACGCCGTGCTGGCCAAGGCCCGCGGCTATCTCGACCGGGGCGATCCGCGGTTCGCCGCGCAACTGCTCAAGCACGCGGTCTTCGCCTCGCCCGACAGCGCCGACGCCAGGGAGTTGCAGGCCCAGGTCTTCGAACGGCTGGGATACGGAGCCGAGTGCGGCACCTGGCGCAACAACTACCTCGTGGGTGCCAAGGAACTGCGCGAGGGTGTCGGCCCCGCGCGCTACTCCGCCGGGAGCATGTCGTCCGCCCTCAGCGTCGGGCAGATCTTCGACTCCCTGGCCGTCCGGGTCAACGGACCCAAGGCATGGGAGGTACGCGCCACGATCCGCTGGCACTTCACCGACCTCGGCGCGTACTACCGCACCACCCTGCGCAACGGCGTACTCGTCCACACCCGTGTCACGGAGGAGGACGAGCCGGCGGATCTGTCCCTCACCCTCACCAAGGACCGTCTGACGCGGCTGCTGGCAGGGCAGGGTATGGCCGGAATCGAGCACACGGGTGATCCCGGCGCCCTGGCGAAGCTGCTGGATGCGCTGGACGAGACCGACCCCGCGTTCGCGATCGTCACTCCATGAACATCGCCGCCGGCGCGGACACCGCCCGCCCTGCCCGTCCCGCCGCCGCGCTCCTCCCGGGCGTCCGCACCGATTGCCGCCCGGGGGACACCGCCGTCGCCGCGTGGGCGAGACTGGTCGTCATGGGTGACTCACTGATGACCGAGGACGGGGTCCGGCTGTGGGCGATACGGTCGGGGCGGGGTGAGCCGGTCGTCTTCTGCCATGGCGGCCCGGGGCTGTGGGACACGCTGGGCGACCTCGCGGACATGCTGGCGGACACCGCCCTCGTACACCGCTGGGACCAGCGTGGCTGCGGCCGGTCGCAGCGGAGCGGACCGTACTCGGTGACGCGTTCGGTGGCGGATCTCGACGCCGTGCGCGAGCACTTCGGCCTGGAGCGGATGACCCTGCTGGGCCACTCCTGGGGCGCCCAGCTGGCGCTGCTGTACGCCCTGGAGCACCCCGGGCGGGTCAGCGGTCTCGTCTATGTCTCCGGCACCGGTATCGAGGAGGACTCCGCCTGGCAGGACGGCTACCGGCGGGGGCGGCGGGAGGCGCTCGGTGAGCAGTTGCCGCGCTGGCAGGAGCTGAACGGACGGCGGCGGAGCGCCGAGGAGGACCGGGAGTTCTCGATCCTCCAGTGGACGGCGGACTTCGTGGACCGGGAGCGGGCCCTCGGGCACGCGCGCCGGATGGCCGACCCCTGGTTCGGGGTGAACTTCGCCTGCAACACCGCGATCAGCGCCGACGCCCGCGGCCTCTGGGGTACGGCGCGGCTGCGGAAGGACTGCGAGGCGCTGGACGTGCCGACGCTCATCGTGGACGGCGCCGAGGACATCCGGCCCCGGTCGGCGGTGGACTCGCTGGAGCGCGCGCTGCCCCGGGTGTCCAGGATCGTTCTGGCGGGTGCCGGGCATCTGCCGTGGATCGAGGACCCGGACGGCTTCCGGACCGCGGTCCGGGCGTTCCTGGCCGACCGGCCGTAGGTGCCGTAGGGGCCGTAGGGGCCGTGTCCTGCGGGTCCCGCCGCGTCCGGGGGCTTCCGGGACACCGCCCCCACCGGG
>NZ_JBSGUP010000199.1:0-12408 GCF_053607985.1 Streptomyces sp. NPDC055078 | reverse complement strand
GGGTGACCGGACCGGCCCCGCCGGCGTGCCGCGGAAAGAGCCGAGGACGGAGAACGGAAGGCGGATCAGCGTACGGGAGTGAAGTCCCGCGCCCCGATGAACTCCGGGCGCGGCACCGGCGCCGCGAACGGTGTCACCGCCGCGTTCTCCACGCTGTTGAAGACGAGGAAGACATTGCTGCGGGCGTACGGGGTGATGTTGTCCCCCGAGCCGTGCATACAGTTGCAGTCGAACCAGGTCGCCGACCCGGCGCGGCCGGTGAACAGCCGGATTCCGTGCTGGTCGGCGAAGCGGGTGAGCGCCTCGTTCGACGGGGTGCCCGCGTCCTGCATCTGGAGCGACTTCTTGTAGTTGTCCTTCGGCGTCTCGCCCGCGCAGCCCAGGAACGACTTGTGCGAACCGGGCATGATCATCAGTCCGCCGTTGGTGTCACGGTTCTCGGTCAGCGCGATGGACACCGAGACGGTCCGCATATTGGGCAGCCCGTCCTCCGCGTGCCAGGTCTCGAAGTCGGAGTGCCAGTAGAACCCCGACGCGCCGAAGCCCGGCTTCACATTGATCCGGGACTGGTGGACGTACACATCCGAGCCGAGGATCTGCCGGGCACGGCCCACCACCCGCTCGTCGCGCACCAGGGCGGCGAAGACCTCGCTCAGCTTGTGCACCTCGAAGACCGAGCGCACATCCTGGGACGTGGGCTCGATGATCGAGCGCTCGTCGGCGCGTACGGCGGGGTCGGCGATCAGCCGGTCCATCTCGGCCCGGTAGAGCGCGACCTCGTCGTCGGTGATCAGATTCTCGACACCGAGGAATCCGTCGCGCTCGAAGTCCGCCAGGTCGCCCGGGACGATGGGTCCCGGCGCACCGGGCGCCGACCAGACGACGGGGTCCTGGCGCGGGGTCACCACCTCGCCCACACCACGGGTCGGATAGAGATCGGTGCGTACGGCGGCGGTTGTCATGCTTCAGTCCTCCTCGGTGATCAGGGGGTAGACGCCGTTCTCGTCGTGGTCCTCGCGTCCGGTGACGGGAGGATTGAAGACGCAGACACAGCGGAAATTGGTCTTGGGACGCAGGGTGTGGCGCTCATGGCCGTCCAGGAGATACATCGTGCCCGGCTCGATCCAGTGGGTCTCGCCGGTCTCGTCGTTGGTGAGTTCGGCCTCGCCCGCCACACAGAGGACGGCCTCGATGTGGTTCGCGTACCACATGGAGGTCTCCGTACCGGCGTACAGCACGGTCTCGTGGAGCGAGAAGCCGACCTTCTCCTTGGCGAGCACGATCCGCTTGCTCTCCCAGGTGCCGGAGGCCGATCTCACATGGCGGTCGGTGTTCTCGATGTCCTTGAACGATCGGACGATCACGGTGCGTCGCTGCCTTTCCTTCGGCGGAGGGTGTTCGGGAGTGGGGGAGGGGCAGGGGCAGGGGCAGGGCCGGTACGGGGTGTCAGGCCGTTTCGCGGACGCTGCGGGCGAGGATGCGCAGACCCTGGTCCAGTTCCTCGGGCGAGACGGTGAGCGGCGGCAGCAGCTTGACCACCTCGCTCTCCGGCCCCGAGGTCTCCAGCAGCAGCCCCAGCTCGAACGCCCGGGCACAGATCGCCGAGGCCCGCGCCTTGTCCTCGAACTCAAGGCCCCACACCAGGCCACGGCCCCGGAAGCTCACACCGCTCTCCCCGCTCTCGGCCACGACGGCCAGCAGTGCCTGCTCGACCTGCTCGCCCCGGGCGAGGGTCTGCTTCTCCATCTGGCCGTCCGCCCAGTAGGTGTCGAGCGCGGCGGCGGCGGTGACGAAGGCGGGGTTGTTGCCGCGGAAGGTGCCGTTGTGCTCGCCCGGCTCCCAGATGTCCAGCTCCGGCTTGAACAGGCAGAGCGACATCGGCAGCCCGTAGCCGCTGATGGACTTCGACAGGGTGACGATGTCCGGGATGATGCCCGCCTCCTCGAAGGAGAAGAAGCCCCCGGTACGGCCGCAGCCCATCTGGATGTCGTCGACGATCAGCAGCATGTCCTGGCGCTCGCACAGCGCCTGGAGCGCGCGCAGCCACTCGGCGCGGGCGACATTGATCCCGCCCTCGCCCTGCACGGTCTCCACGATCACGGCGGCCGGTTTGTTGAGCCCGGAGCCCTGGTCGTCCAGGAGCCGCTCGAACCAGAGGAAGTCCTGCACCTGGCCGTCGAAGTAGTTGTCGAACGGCATCGGCGTGCCGTGGACCAGCGGGATACCGGCCCCGGCCCGCTTGAAGGCGTTGCCGGTCACGGCGAGTGAGCCCAGCGACATGCCGTGGAAGGCGTTGGTGAAGGAGACGACGGACTCCCGGCCCTTCACCTTGCGGGCGAGTTTGAGCGCCGACTCGACGGCGTTGGTGCCGGTCGGGCCGGGGAACATGACCTTGTACGGCAGATCGCGCGGCCGCAGGACGATGTTCTGGAACGACTCCAGGAAGGCGCGTTTCGCCGTCGTGGCCATGTCCAGGCCATGGGTGATGCCGTCGCGGTCGATGTAGTCGATCAGTGCTCGTTTGAGCACCGGGTTGTTGTGGCCGTAGTTGAGGGAGCCGGCTCCGGCGAAGAAGTCGAGGTAGGTGTGGCCGTCCTCGTCGTGGAGGTGGCTGCCCTGCGCGCGGTCGAAGACTGCGGGCCAGCCGCGGCAGTAGCTGCGCACCTCCGACTCCAGGGTCTCGAAGACACTCAGGGCGGGCGGTGTGATGGTCACAGCGAATCTCCAGTCGGTGGTCAGGCGGAGGCGGAGAGATGAGGGGGCCGGTCGGCCGGCGGCGGAAGGAGACCGCTCAGCCGGCGGCGGCGAGGGGGCCGATGCGGTAGAGGACTTCCGGCTGGTGCGCTCCCGTACCGGGGTGGCCGGGGCCGCCGGGCCCCGGTGACCGGGCGGTCCGCGCGGACTGTGCGGCTTGCCCGGCCCGCGCGGTCCTCCCGGTCTCCGCGACGGTTTCGTGACCGGTTTCCGGGCCCGTCTCGTGGCCGGTTTCCGGGCCGGTTTCGTGGCCGGTCTCGCAGCCGGGCTCGTGACTGGTCTCGTGAGGAGTCCCCTGGGGGGTCTCCTGGGGGAACAGATCGCCGTCGAAGAGGACCTCGCGTTCCAGCCGGGCGCCGTGGCGCCTGGCGAAGGCGGTGAACAGCCGGTCGGACGCGGTGTTGTCGGGGGTGACGGTCGTCTCCAGCTCCCGGATGCCCCGGTCGCCGGTGACCTTGGCGGTCAGCGCGTCGAGCAGCACTCCGGCCAGTCCCTTGCCGCGGTACGCCCGGTCGACCGCGACCTGCCATACGACCAGGGCCTGCGGCCGGTCGGGCCGTGCGTATCCGGTGACGAAGGCGACCGGCGCGCCGTCGGCGCCGCGGGCGACCAGCGAGGTGGCCGCGAAGTCGCGACACCACAGCAGATAGCTGTACGAGGAGTTGAGGTCCAGTACCTCGGAGTCGCGGGCAATGCGCCAGAGCGCGGCTCCGTCCTCCACTCGTGGGGTGTCTATGGTCGTGAATTCGCTCGGGGGGGTGGCTCGTACAAGGTCTTCTTGTGCGGCGGTCATGTCCAAGTAATTTACCGAGCGGAATCTGAAAATGCATGGCGGGGAAGGGTTGGGTGAATGAAGGTTCTGTGTTATCGCGCGGGCGCGATCCCCGATCACATCGAGGGGTGTTTTTGGATGGTTTGTGCCGTAAATAAGGTACAAAAGGTACCGCTTGTGCGGTCGATCACACGTCGATAACTTCTTTGGGGATCCTGTCGAAACCTTGGCGTTTAGGGTTGGGGATCCGGGGCAGACGAATACGGGAAGCTGTCATAAAAAGCAGCTTCCCGTAATTCTTGAATTACTTGGCGCTATTTTATTTTCGGGGGGATGGGGAATCGGTCATGCCCATGCCTTGGTTACGGCACGCCCGGCCGCCTCCAGATCCACCGTGGCGCCCGATTCCGCCAGCGCCGCTCCCAGCGCCGCCAGCGACGACCGCACCGCGCCCCGGGTGGCGTCCACGCCGTAGTGGTTGACCCGGATCATCTCCTTGGACAGCGGCCCCCCACCCGCGATCAGCGGCAGCGAGGGGTCGGCGGCCAGCGCGCGGGCGACCAGACCGGCGGCGTCGGTGCCCGCCGGGGCCCGCAGCGTCGTCGCCACCGGAGCCGCGTCCCGCGCCTCGTAGACATACGGCTCCAGGCCACCGCCGAGCGCCGACGCCCCCGCGCGGGTCGCCGCGGCGGCCGAGGCGTGGCGGGCCATGACGGCATCCAGGCCCTCCGACTCGATGCGCTCTACACACGCCTGGAGCGCCAGCATCTCCAACTGCGCGGGCGCGTGCGGCAGCGCCGTACGGCCGCCGTCGATCCAGCGTTCCTTCCAGTCCAGCAGGGAGAGGTACGAGCGCCGGGGCGCGGCCGGGTTCGCCGCGAACCGCTCCCAGGCGCGCTCGCTCACCGACACCGCCGACACCCCGGCCGGGCCGCCCATCGCCTTCTGCGCGCCGATCACACAGAGGTCGACGCCCCAGGCGTCCGGCAGCAGCGGCTCGGCGGCCACGGAGGCCACCGCGTCCAGCATGAAGAGCGCGCCGTGCGCCCGGACGACCTCACCGATCTCCGCGACCGGGTTGGTGTTGCCCGTCGCCGCCTCCGCGTGTACCAGCGAGACGAAGTCGATCTCCGGCCGGGCGCTCAGCGCCTGCTCCACCTGGGCCGCGGTGACCGCGGTGTGGAAGGGCACATCGAGGTCGACCACCTTCGTGCCGCAGTCGCGCAGCCAGTTCCCGAAGGTCTGTCCGTACGGGCCCGTGACGACGTTCAGCGCGGTGGAACCGGGCCGGGCGCCGGCGCGGATACAGCCCTCCAGCGGCAGCAGCGCCTCACCCTGTGTGATCACCACGTCCTGCTCGGTGCCGAGCAGGACGGCGACCCGCCGTTCGATGCGCGCGAACTGTGCGGCGGTCAGCGGGGGCAGGTCCAGAAGCGGATGTGTCACGGCGGTGCCTTCTTAAGGGAATCTAGTTGTGAGGAAGCAGAGAAATCAGCGGAATCAGTGGAACCAGCGGAGTCAGCAGAGTCAGCGGAATCGGTGGAATCGGTGGTCTCGACCGGGCCCGCCGGATCCCGACGGGGCCCTCGGTCGAGGGTACCCAGGCCCTCGTACAGTGCTGACATGAGCGATCACACGGTGCTGCACATCAAGGGGCGGGTGCTCGCCGGCCCCGAGGACGTACGGGACGAACTCTGGGCCGTCGACGGGCGCATCACCTACGAACGGCCGCCCGCGGCCGTCGGGACGACGGCCGTCGAGGGGTGGGCGCTGCCCGGCCTGGTCGACGCGCACTGCCATGTGGGGCTCGACCGGCACGGCCCGGTCGACGACGCGACCAGCGAGAAGCAGGCGCTGGCCGACCGGGAGGCGGGCACGCTGCTGATCCGGGACGCCGGATCGCCGTCCGACACCCGCTGGATCGACGACCGCGAGGATCTCCCCAAGATCATCAGGGCGGGCCGGCACATCGCCCGCACCCGCCGCTACATCCGCAACTACGCCCATGAGATCGAGCCGGACGACCTGGTCGCGTATGTCGCCCGCGAGGCCGGGCGCGGTGACGGCTGGGTCAAGCTCGTCGGCGACTGGATCGACCGGGACGCGGGCGATCTGACCGCCTGCTGGCCGCGCGGCGCGGTCGAGGCGGCGATCGCCGAGGCGCACCGGCTGGGGGCGCGCGTGACCGCGCACTGCTTCGCCGAGGACTCGCTGCGGGATCTGGTCGAGGCGGGCATCGACTGTATCGAGCACGCCACCGGACTCACCGATGACACCATTCCGCTCTTCGCCGAACGCGGGGTCGCCATCGTCCCCACCCTCGTCAACATCGCCACCTTCCCGGCGCTGGCGGACGGCGGCGCAACCAGATTCCCCGACTGGTCAGCCCATATGCGGCGGTTGCACGAACGCCGTTACGACACGGTCCGCGCGGCGTACGACGCGGGCATCCCGGTCTTCGTCGGCACGGACGCGGGCGGCTCGCTCGCCCACGGTCTGGTGGCGGAGGAGGTCGCCGAACTGGTGAAGGCCGGAATCCCCCCGCTCCAGGCCCTGTCGGCGACGACCTGGGGAGCGCGGCAGTGGCTGGGCCGGCCGGTCCTGGAGGAGGGCGCGCCCGCGGATCTGGTGGTCTACGACTCGGACCCCCGCGCGGACGTCCGGGTACTGGCCGCTCCACGGCGGGTGATCCTCAACGGCCGCGTGGCGCCCTGAGGGGTTGTGGCTGTCCCGGGTCCGGTCGTGTGACGCCCTGAGGGGTTGTGGCTGTCCTCGGTCCGGCCGTGCGGCGCCCTGAGGGCCTGTCCACGGTCCGGTCGCATGGCGCCCTGAGGGCCCGTCCCCGGGCCGGTCGTGTGACGCCATGTCGCCAAATCGCTGTGTTGACCTAGCGTGACCACATGCCCCGGCGGTTCGTTAAACCCTTTTCGCCGCGATTCCGGCGGTTGACCCGGCGCACCACCTTTCTGACCCTTCAGTGTTGCCTCAGGGGAACACTCGTACCTCACAAATCGAATACAGTCACGGAAACCCCCCTTTGGAGTGAACTAGCGTCAGGTATCTGTCAGTTCACTCTCAGTACGTAAAGATTCCCCTGTCTCGGTCGCCCCGCCCACACGTCCCTGTGGTCCGGCGGGCGACGCCATGTCTCTTGTGGGGGTTCCACCACCTTGAACAGCAACACCTTCCGCATGCCCGCCCGCCGCTGCGCCGTCGTCACGGCCTCTGTCGCGCTGGTCGCCGCCCCGGTGGCCCTCGCCGGTCCGGCGCAGGCCACCGGGGGCGGCGCCGAGGGAAGGGCGAGTGCGGTCGTCCTGCGGGCCGGACTCGATGTGTCCCTGCTCAACAAGACCGTCCAGGTCCCGCTCACCGCCTCCCTCAACGAGGTGAAGGCGCCCGCCAGTGCCGAACAGACCGCGCTGACCGTGCAGTTGGACGGGGTCGACAAGGGCAAGCCCTTCCAGCTGCTGCGTGCGGACGTGGCCACCGCCAAGGCCACCGCGGACAAGCAGCGGTCCGAGGGGTACGCCAACCTCGCCCGCGCCAGGGTCCATGTGCCGGGACTGCCCCTGCTCTCGCTGATCGAGGTCGAGAAGGTCACCTCCAAGGCCGTCTGTGCGGCGGGGCAGCAGCCCACCGCCGACTCGAATCTGCTCGGTCATGTGAAGGTGCTCGGCAAGAAGGTCACGCTCACGGCGGGCGGTCAGACCAAGGTCACGGTGGAGGGCGTCGGCGAGGTCACCCTCGATCTGTCCAAGACGCACACCACGTCCCGTACCGCCGCCGCCACCGCCCTGGAACTCAAGGTCGCGGTCAACCCGCTCAAGCTGAACGTCGCCGAGGTGAACGGCTCCGTCACCCTGGTCGAGGCCAAGTGCGAGTCGCCCGAGGCCCCGGCCAAGGAGGCTCCGGAGGAGCCCAAGGAGCAGGAGCAGGAGCAGGCGGAGGGTCCCGCGAAGGAGGAGCCCGCGAAGCAGGCCGGTGCCACGGCGACCCCGGGTGTCAAGGCGCTCTCCGGCGGGGAGCCCACCGAGAACCTGGCCGAGACCGGCGGCAGCTCCACCACGCCGTACCTCGCGGCGGGCGCGGCCGCCCTGGTCGGCGTCGGCGGCGCCGCGCTGCTGGTGGCGCGCAACCGGGCGAAGGCCCGCGCGCGCGGCTGAGACCGTACGAATCCTGACGGGACGCGAGGAGCGGGGACCCGGGGCCGACGGGCCTTCCGGGTCCCTGTTCCAGGTCGCCGCCCCACCGGCGCGTGGTCTGTTCACGTCACGCTTCGGACACAGGCATTTGCACGGGCTCACCTGGGTCTTTACAGTTCCTCCATCATTGTGGTGCTCTGTACCGTCCTTGGGGGGACCATGCACACCAGAATCACCGGACACACCAGGCACACCATGCGTGCCGGAATCGCGGCGCTGCTCGGCGCCGCCCTCGGCGGCCTCGTGCTCAGCGGATGCGGGGACGACTCCGAGCCTCGGCCCGCCGTCACCGTCACCGAGACCGTAACGGCGGACGGCGCCGCCCCCGCCGGCTCCGGGACCGAGTCCGGGTCGGACCCGGCGGAACCGGCCGCCGACGAACCCTCCGACGACACCCACCGGCTGACGGACACCGTGGTCTACGAGAACAAGTCCACCATCACCCTCTCGTCGTTCGCCCGGGGCGTCTCCACGGACACGGCGAGCCCGGAGAACACGCCGTACGTGAAGTTCACCCTGAAGGTGACGAACGGCACGAGCGAGAAGATGGACATGGCCATGTTGACCATCGGCTGCCAGTACGGCGACGAGGGCAAGGACAGCGAGCAGGTCTTCGACAGCGCGGCGGGCCTGGACGGCCCGTCATCGACGCATGTGCGGCCGGGCCGTTCCAGCACCGCGACCATCGCCTGCGAATTCCCGAAGGCGGAGAAGTATCTCCAGATCGAGATCGCGCCCGACACCGACTCCCAGACCGCGATCTTCGCCGGGGATGTGAAGTAGCACCGGGGCCGGCCGTTGTGGGTACGCCTTGCGGCCGACGCCTGCCGTGCGCGCGGGCATCCCAGCTGACGAGAGCGAAGCGCGCTGACCGGGCCCGAGCCCGACCGCAATGCCCGGGCCCCGAGCCCGACCGCGCCGCCCGGGCCCGGTGGCGGCGGGAGCCAGGTCGCCCGCCGGGCCCCGATGCGCCCCGCCCGATCCGGTGGAAGCGCCCGGCAGACGGTATCGCCTAATCGCCGACCATCGTCAGAGCCTGGTCCAGCGCCTGGAGAAAGCGGTTGGTCGTCGAGCGGTCCCGTACCGCGACGCGCAGCCAGCCCGGACCGAGGCCGGGGAAGGTGTCACCGCGGCGGACGGCGAAGCCCAGCCCCCGCAGCCGCTCCCGCACCCGCGCGCCGTGCCGGACGTGGACGAGGACGAACGACGCCTCGGCCGCACCCACCACCCGGGCCTCCTCGAACTCCGCGAGCCCCGCCAGCAGATGGGCCCGCTCGGCCGCGATCAGCCGCGCACCCCGGTCCACCTCGTCCAGCGCCGCCGGGTCCATGCACGCCTGGGCAGCCGCCAGCGCCGGAGTCGACACCGGCCACAGCGGCTGGGCCCGCTCCAGCGCCCCGATGGTCTCCGGCCCGGCGAGCACATAGCCGATCCGCAGGCCCGCGAGCCCCCAGGACTTGGTGAGGCTGCGCAGCACCACCAGGCCCGGCACATCCGTACGGCCCGCCAGCGCCTCGCGCTCGCCCGGCACCGTGTCGATGAACGCCTCGTCCACCACCAGCAGCCGCCCGGGACGCGCCAGGGAAACGATGTCGGACGCCGGGTGCAGCACCGAGGTCGGGTTGGTGGGATTGCCGATCATCACCAGATCCGCCGCGTCCGGCACGGCCGATGGGTCCAGCCGGAAACCGTCCTCCTCGCGCAGCAGCAGCCGCCGCACCCGGTGCCCGGCATCCCGCAGCGCCGCCTCCGGCTCGGTGAACTGCGGGTGCACGACCAGTGGGTGGCGTACCGGCAGGGCACGCGCCAGCAGCACGAACGCCTCGGCCGCCCCCGATGTCAGCAGCACCCGTTCCACCGGCAGGCCGTGCCGGTCCGCGACCGCCGCCCGGGCCGCCCGCCCGTCCGGATACGCCGCGAGCGACGTCAGCGAACCCGCGATGTGCTCCCGCAGCCACGCCGGGGGAGTGCCCGCCCGTACGTTCACCGCGAGATCGGTCAGCCCGGTGGCGTCCAGCAGCTCCGCGTCACCGTGATGGCGCAGGTCGTGCGGGTCGTCAGTGTGCGTGTGCATGGCTGCCGTGGTGATGGCCGTGACCGTGGCCATGGTGATGACCGTCGTCGTCGGGGTGGAAGTGGGGCTGCTGCGGCAGACCGACCTTCTCCTCGAAGCCGGGCAGGGCTATCCGGTAGACACAGGAGTCGCAGTTCATCCGGATGTCGCCCTCGACGGCCTCCCGGTAGCGCTCCATCACCAGATCGAGCAACTCCTCGGTGGGGCCGAGCACATCGGCCGAAGCGACCTCCACCTCGGGATGGGCCGCCGCCCACGCCTTCGTCTGGGCGAGCACCCGGTCCGGGAGAATTCCGGTGAAGAGGAAGTACGGCAGGACGACGACCCGGCGGGCCCCCAGCCGTACACACCGGTCGAGGCCGCTCGGCACATCGGGCGCGGCGAGCGACACGAACGCCGTCTCGACCCCCGCGTACCCCCGCCCCTCCCACAGCAGCCGCGCCGCCTTCAGCACTTCGGCATTGGCGTCCGGGTCCGTCGAACCCCGGCCCACCAGCAGGACGGTCACCTCGGCGCGGTCGACTTCCCCGGCGGGGCCGTCCCCCAGGGCCTCCGCGATCCGCCGCTCCAGCACCCGCAGCAGCCCCGGGTGCGGCCCGAGCGGACGGCCGTACGTGTACGAGATCCCCGGGTGCCGCTCCTTCTCCCGGTTCAGGGCGGCGGGGATGTCCCCCTTGGCGTGCCCGGCGGACACCAGCATCAGCGGTACGGCGGCGAATCGCCGCACCCCCTGCTCGACCAGTTCGGTGACTGCCTCGCCGAGCGGCGGCGGCGACAGCTCGATGAAGCCGCCCGTGACGGGCAGTCCGGGATGGCGCCGCCCCAGCTCCCGTACGAAGTCCCGGAACGCCTGGGCCCCGGCGTCGTCACGGGTGCCGTGGCCGGCGATGAGCAGTGCGGGCGGCGTGGTCACGCGGTCTCCTTGGGATGAGGGTGGTACAGCAGGGCGTTGAGCGCCGCCGCTGCGACGGCGCTGCCACCTTTCTCGGACACATTGCTGACGGCGGGCAGCCCGCTCTCCCGCAGGGCTGCCTTGGACTCGACGGCTCCGACGAACCCCACGGGCAGCCCGATCACCAGAGCCGGCGCCGCGTCCAGCGTCAGCAGCTCTTCGAGCGCGGTGGGCGCACATCCGATCACCCAGATCGCCCCGGACCCCACCTGCTCGTACGCCAGCCGTACGGCATGCGCGGAGCGGGTGAGCCCCGGCCCCGCGGTGGCGTCCTGGAGTCGGCAGACGGTCTCGCGCCGGGTGATTCCGGCCGCGACCATCTCGACATCGACGACGACGGGCGCACCTGTGTGCAGCGCGTCGTGCGCCGCGACGAGGGACGCCTCGTCACAGACCAGATCGGTGGCGTAGTCGAGATCGGCGGCGGAGTGCACCACCCGCTCGACCACCGCGCGCGTCAGCTCCGGCAGCCCGCTGGTGTCGAGCCGCGCGCGCAGCCGCCGGAACGACTCCTGCTCTATGGGATGGACAACACGGGTCATGGGGCGGCTCCGGGGCGGGCGAGGGGGCGATGTGACGGGGTACGGATCCGTACCGGGGGGACGGCGCCCGGCTCGTGGGGCCCGGGCGGCCCGTGCGGCCGACGGGCATCGGGCCCGTTGTCTCCCGCTCCGCGGGGAGCGGTCCCGCGGTAGCCGGTGCGGCTGCCACCGGTCCGGCCGTCCGCCGGGACAGCGGGGGCCGGCGGGCCCGTGGGGCGGCCGGTTGTCGGCAGGGCGGCACGCGCCCGCGCCGGGCACGGGCTCGCGCCCGGTCATGATTGCCACCGATAGCCACGTGGGGTCACCATGCGGCCCGCGATGGTGCGGGTGGCCGTGTTCCCGACCGTCACGACGGTCATCATGTCCACCGTCGCCGGATCCATTCCGGACAGCGTCGTCACCCGGCTGGACTGGTCGGGCCGCGACGCGTTCCGCACGATCCCGACCGGGGTCTGGGGCGCCCGGTGCTCCGCCAGGATCGACAGCGCCTTCGGGAGCTGCCAGTCCCGCCCCCGGCTGCGCGGGTTGTAGAACGTCACGACGATGTCGGCCTCCGCCACCGCCCGCACCCGCCGTTCGATGACCTCCCACGGCGTATGCAGATCGGAGAGGCTGACCGAGACATGGTCGTGCCCCAGCGGCGCGCCCAGGACCGCCGCGGCGGCGAGCGCCGCGGTCACCCCCGGCACCCCCACCACATCGATGTCGTCGGACGCCTCCGCGAGCGCGGGCGAGGCCATCGCGTACACCCCGGCGTCACCGCTGCCGATCAGCGCCACGGCGTGCCCGGCACGCGCCTCGGCCACGGCGGTACGGGCGCGCTCCTCCTCGGCCCCGAGCCCGGACTCCAGCACCCGCGTCCCCGGCCGGAGGAGATCGCGGATCTGGTCCACGTACTGGTCGAGACCGACCAGCACGGACGCCCGGCGCAGTTCGCCGACGGCGCGCGGGGTGAGCAGATCGCGCGCTCCGGGCCCCAGCCCGACCACGGCGAGACGCCCGCGCGGTTCTTTGCGGACCACCGCGCAGGTCGCCATCGCGGCCCGCCCCTCGGGGCTGGACTTCCGCTTGGGCACCAGCAGTTCGCCGCCACCGGCCAGGGCCGCCGCCTC
>NZ_JBSGUP010000198.1:0-12538 GCF_053607985.1 Streptomyces sp. NPDC055078 | reverse complement strand
GGGTGTGCCGGGGCCCTTTCGGGTGCGGAGGGGTCAGCCCTGCCAGCTGTGGGAGGGCCGGAAGCCTCGCTGGCGCTCCAGACGGCGCCACCCGGCGGCAGTGCTGCCGTCCCGGCCGTGGGAGGGCGTCTCGGTCCGGGAGGCGGCCCGCGCGAGCAGCACCGCGGTGATCGCGGCCAGCTCCTCGGGCTCGCAGTTCCCCTTCTCCACGCGCAGCAGGGAGGACGGATCGGGATTACTCATGAGGGATCGGGCTCCGGTTTCTCCGCAGGGTCACTGCGGGGGGTTGCCGTGCTTGCGGGACGGCAGGTCGGCGTGCTTCGTGCGGAGCATCGTGAGCGATGCGATCAGCACCTCACGGGTCTCGGCGGGGTCGATGACGTCGTCGACCAGGCCGCGCTCCGCCGCGTAGTACGGATGCATCAGCTCGGACTTGTACTCCTTGACCATGCGCGTCCGCATGGCCTCGGGGTCCTCGGCCTCGCCGATCTGCTTGCGGAAGATGACGTTGGCGGCACCTTCGGCGCCCATCACCGCGATCTCGTTGGTCGGCCAGGCATAGGTGAGGTCCGCACCGATGGACTGGGAGTCCATGACGATGTAGGCCCCGCCGTACGCCTTGCGCAGGATCAGCGAGATCCTCGGCACCGTCGCGTTGCAGTACGCGTAGAGCAGCTTCGCGCCGTGCCGGATGATTCCACCGTGCTCCTGATCGACCCCGGGGAGAAAGCCGGGTACGTCCAAAAGAGTGATGATCGGAATATTGAACGCATCGCACATCTGTACGAAGCGGGCGGCTTTTTCGGATGCCTCGATGTCCAGCACACCGGCCAGCGACTGCGGCTGATTGGCCACGATGCCCACCACCTGGCCGTCCAGCCGGGCGAGCGCGCAGATGATGTTGCGGGCCCACCGCTCGTGGATCTCCAGATAGTCGCCGTCGTCGACGAGCTCCTCGATGACCTTGTGCATGTCGTACGGGCGGTTCCCGTCGGCAGGCACCAGATCCAGCAGGACGTCGGAGCGCCGGTCCGCCGGGTCGTCCGATGCGGCCGTCGGCGGGTTCTCCCGGTTGTTGGAGGGCAGCATCGCCAGCAGATAGCGGACCTCGGCGATACAGGTCTCCTCGTCGTCGTACGCGAAGTGCGCGACGCCCGAGGTCTCCGCGTGGACATCCGCGCCGCCGAGCCCGTTCTGGGTGATCTCCTCACCGGTCACGGCCTTGACGACATCGGGTCCCGTGATGAACATCTGCGAGGTCTCACGGACCATGAAGACGAAGTCGGTCAGAGCGGGCGAGTAGGCCGCGCCGCCCGCGCACGGGCCGAGCATCACCGAGATCTGCGGGATGACACCGGACGCGCGGGTGTTGCGCTGGAAGATGCCACCGTATCCGGCGAGCGCGGAGACGCCCTCCTGGATACGGGCGCCCGCGCCGTCGTTCAGCGAGACCAGCGGGGCGCCTGCCGAGATGGCCATGTCCATGATCTTGTGGATCTTGGTGGCGTGCGCCTCGCCGAGCGCGCCGCCGAAGATCCGGAAGTCATGGGCGTAGAGGAAGACCGTACGGCCCTCGACCGTGCCCCAGCCGGTGATCACACCGTCGGTGTACGGCCGCTTCGCCTCCAGGCCGAACCCGCTCGCCCGGTGCCGGCGCAACTGCTCGACCTCGTGGAACGATCCCTCGTCCAGCAACAGCTCGATACGCTCCCGGGCGGTCAGCTTGCCCTTGGCGTGCTGTGCCTCGGTCGCGCGGTCACTGGGCCCGCGCCGGGCCTGCTCGCGCAGATCGTGCAGCTCGGCCACGCGCCCGCGCGCGTCACTCGGCTCGCTGGAGGTCTCGTCCACAACGGTCATGCACCGACCCTACGGATCCAACCAAGAAAACCATCCCGTTGACTCCGTACAGTCTCCGGACCGTTCTCCTGTTGGCCCTAAACAGAACCATTCGGCGCAGCGGCTCAACCACCAGCGCGGGACCACTGTTGTTTGTGGAAGTCCCACAAGCTGTTCAGCTGAGGGTCACCTCACAGCGATGGCTCGCCCCCGCCGTGCCCCCCGTCAGCCGCAGCCGCAGGGCGCGTCCGGTTGCCAGTACCTCGATACCGGGGTCATGGGCGACGACCCGCCGGACGGGGTGGTGCCAGATGATCTCCACGGGCCGGGCGGTACGGAGGGGGTCGCCGAGATGGACGGTGGCCCCGCCCCGCCGACGCCGTACGAGAGCGCTCACGGGCGCGCTCGCGGTGAGCGGACCCACCGTACCCGGCTGCCAGAAGTTCGCCGCGAGGAGCCCCAGCGGGCGTACGGAGACGGCCTGGCGGGCGGCGGTGTTGGCGAGGACGGTGAGCCAGCGGTCCTCCCGGGTGGCGCGGGCCCGCGCGGCGAGGGCGCGGCGGCTCGCGCCGGGCATCAGGAGATAGGCGTACGAGGCGTCCGCCGGATCGGTGCCGTGGTCGAACCACAGGGTCTGGTAGCGGCGGGTGACGCGCTCGGTGGTGCTGGTGGTGTTGATATCGCTCCAGGCGCCCGTACGGTCCTCGCGCAGGGTCCGCAGCCGTTGTGTGGCCCCTGTGCCCTGGGGGCCCTGGGTGTCGCGGGTGTCGCGGGCGCCCCGTGTGCCGCGGGTGCCTTGGGTGTCGCGAGTGCCATCGGGGTCATCGGTGCCGCCCGGGAAGACCCAGCCGCCGTGGCCTTCGAGATGCGCCCAGCCCCGGCCGGTGCTGAAGACGGCGTCCCCGCCCTCGCCGAGGTTGCGGTTGTCGACGATCGTCTCGACCGGTACGCCGTCGGAGCAGCTGATGCCCGCGCCGAGGCAGACGACCGTGTCGGCGAGGCAGAACCATGACTTACGGGCCTGGAGGGTGGAGCCGAGCCCGTACAGATGCTGCCCGATCGCCGCGTACTCGCCGTCGGTGACCCCGCCCACCCAGCGCGCCGGGGGCCTTGGCTCGCCCCATTCGCCGCCCTCCCGGTCGGCGAGCCGTTTGGTGGACACGGTCGTCCCGGGGAGCCGGTAGAAGTCGACGGTGGGCCAGAACCAGTCCGTATATTGACCGGCCCGACCGGCCCGACCGGCCCGATCGGCCCGATCGGCCCGGGTCGGCTGGTTTGCCCGGTCCGCCTGGTCCGCCTGGTCGGGCCACCAGTAGAGCATCCCGGCCCCGGTGTGCCAGCCGCGCGGATTCTCGCCGTTGCCGCACTCGTAGTACGAGATCCGGTCGGAGGCCATGGCGATGTTCGCGACCCAGCCGGGGCGGCGGTGCACGGCCCGGTCCATGGCGGCGAAGAGCCGGTGGCCGACCGGCTCGGGCGCGGCGGGCAGGGGCGAGGCGGCGATGGTGTGCAGCCGGGCGAGATCGGCGACGCCGAACTGTCCGGCGGTGAGGATCGGGGCCGTGGTGTTCCGCTCGATCCAGCCCTTGATCCGGGCGTGCCAGCGGTCCCGTTCGGCGGCGCTCGCCCCGCCGGCGAGCAGCGCGATCGCGGCGATCAGCTCCTGGCCGTGGAAGTGGTCGCTGCGCATGACCCGGAGTTCGTCGCTCTTCAGGTAACCCCGGCTGATGGCACGGCCGTTGACGCTGTCCATCACCAGACCGTGGTGGATCAGCGGCGCGTACGCGCCCTCCACACTGTCGAGGATGATCTGCCGATTCGGGTCGGTGACCTCCCATGCGGACCCGGCGAGCAGGGCGAAGAGCCGGCCGAGACCGTCCAGCATGACCTGTCCGTAGGTGCCCGAGTAGGCGACCGAGGTGTGCTGGACGAAGGAGCCGTCGGCGTAGAGGCCATCGCCCCGGGTCACATACGGAAAGACGGGTGACAGGGCGTCACGGGCGAGCGCGAGCTTCGCCGCACTGCGGCCGAGCGCGCCCCTCAGGGCGACCGAGCGGCACAGATCGACGCGGTTGGCGCCGGTCGATGTGCCGGTGTAGTCGGTGAGCATCGAGTCCGGGATGAAGTGGTCGATCGCGGCGTAGGCGGCGTCCCGCTGTGCCGGGGTGAGCCGGTCGTGGAGGACGGCGACGATGTCCATGAGGAGGCGGGGGCTGCCGATCTGCCACTCCCACCAGTTGCCGTACCTGGTGGTGCCGGGGTGATAGATCCGCGCGGCGAGATGGTCGAGCCCCCGGACGATATCGGCGAGCAGCCCGGGGTCACCGGTGAGACCCGTGCCCTGCTGGGCGTACGCCTGGGTCATGGTCCACAGTCGGCTGTAGCTGCGGGTGATCCCGGCGGGCGGGTCGAAGGGGCTCCCGGGCCACAGCGAGTCGGCGGTGGGGGCCATCGAGGCCCGGAACCCGGCCGCCAGCTTTCCGGTCCCGGCGAGGCGGGAGGCGTAGGGCTCGGTGGCGGGGTCGTATCCGGCGCCGAGGCTGATCTCCAGCCAGCGGAGGCGGAGGGCGTCGTAGGGATCGGCGTACGGATCGGCTTCCGCCGCTTGTGCGGGCCGGGGCAGACCAAGGGTGAGAGCGCTTGCACCCGTCGCCGTCGTCGCACTCAGGGCGGTCAGGAACAGACGGCGGGACCAGGCTGGCGAGAGCGGCACGGCAACCTCCAGGCGCGGCGAACTCCGGTCGCCCCGTGCTACACCAAGGGCGAACTCCGGTCGCACCTTGGTGTAGCACGGGCCATGCCCGCCCTCAAGGGTTCCGGCGCGATGCCCGGCAAGCGCTTACTGTCCGTGCCCCTCAGGGAGGGGGCCGGGGTCGCGCAGATCGTTGTACACGGTCGTCCGGGAGACGCCGAGAATCCCGGCGAGCGTCTGTACGGAGTGCTTGACCTGGAGATGCCCCTGCGCCTCCAGCGAGCGGACCAGCTCTCTGCGCGCGGCGGGCGCCAGCGCGGCCGGGGCACGCCCCCGTACCGCCGCGAACTCCTCCACCGCCGCACGCAGTCCGTCCACGGTCCGCGCCCTGAGCGTCTCGGCGAGGGGTCGCTCCTGATCGTCGGTGCGCAGGAGGCCCTCGATGCCCCGGGCCACGGAGGCGAGGAGCGAGACATCGAGATTGAGACAGAGGGCCGCCACATAGTCGCCCTCGCTGTTTCTGATGCCGATGGAGGTGCTCTTCGCCGGGCGGCCGTCGGGGAAGCGGTTGGGGTAGTTCTGGACGACGTCCGGGAAACCGGGGTCCCGGAGGCGGGCGATGCCGAGTTCGGTGGCGGGCTCCCCCACCGTACGGCCGGAGAGACTGTTCTCGATCACCCGGATCGCCTGGGCCGGATCGCGCAGATCGTGCAGCACCACCTCACACAGACCGGGGAACATCCGGCCGACCGCGACGGCGATCTTCTCCGCCTCGCGCAGCAGCGGTTCGTCCTCCGGGCGGTGGACAGGCTGCACGCCCTCCGGGGCGCTCATCGGGTGCCCTGACCCGCTCATCAGGCACCCTGGCCGACGACGCGCGCCATCGTGCCCGCCGCCTTCAGGCCGGAGCCGGTGAGCACCACCACCGTCGTCTCCCCGGGCCGGATCAGGCCCCGGGCCCGGAAGTCGCCGATCGCGGCGGCGGCCGTGGCGCTGGTCGGCTCGGCGTACAGCCCCTTGGCCGCCAGCCTGCGTACGGCGTCCTCGATGGCGGACTCGGGGATCGCCGCCATCTCGCCGCCGGACCGCCGGATCGCCCGGAGCACCTCGGGCAGCCGGACCGGCCGCTGGATGGCGGTCCCCTCAGCGACCGTGGGCGCGTGGTCGAACGGGACGGGCGTCTCGGCCCCCGCGCGGAAACTGGCGTGGAGGGGCGCGCAGTTGGCCGGCTGGGCGACCAGGAGGCGGGGCAGGCGCTCGATCTGCCCGGCGGCCAGCAGCTCGGAGAACCCGAGGTCACAGCCGAGGACGGTACTGCCGGCGCCCGCGACGGTCACCACGCTGTCGGGCGCGGTGAACCCGAGGTCCTCCCAGATCTCGTAGGCGAGGGTTTTGGTGCCCTGGAGGAAGAAGGGGTGCCAGTTGTGACTGGCGTAATAGGTACCGGCGGACTGGCGCAGCGCCTCGGCGGCGGTGGCCTCCCGGTCGCCCGGTACGAGCTGGACCTCCGCGCCGTACGCCCGGCTCTGGAGCACCTTCGCGGGTGACGTGGACTCGGGGGCGAGGATGCGGGCGCGGATACCGGCGGCGGCGCAGTAGGCGGAGACGGAGGCCCCGCCGTTCCCCGAGCTGTCCTCGATGACCTCCCTGACGCCCTGCTGGGCCAGGAACGAGATCATCACGCTCGTGCCCCGGTCCTTGAAGCTCCCCGTAGGGCTGAACCACTCCAGTTTGAACGAGACCGGCACCCCGTCCCAGGCCCCTGCCAGCAGCGGGGTGCAGCCCTCACCGAGGGACACCGGCCGCGGGATGCCGACCGGGAGGGCCGCCCGGTAGCGCCACAGCGAACGGCGGGCGGTGTCGATGCCGTCGCGGGTGATGCCCGGGAGCGGGCTCAGGGACAGGGGTGCGCCGCTGTCGGCACGCCAGCGGGGGTGGTCGGTGAGGGGGTAGGTCGCGCCCGAGCGTTCGTCGACGTAGTGGGGCCCTGTCCTGGCATCCGTTGTCCTGGCGTCCATGACTTGACCATACGTCCAGGTCTGGCCATTTCGTCAACCCGGCGTCAACCCGGCATCCCTCCGGTCCAGCCGGAAGACACCCCGGCCCACCCCGCGCCCCGGCCCGCCCGGCGGGATCGCGAAACGAACAAGTTGAAAGTTGAACGGAATACCTCTACAGTGGGTCTCGTTGAACATTCAACAACATCCGAGCCCCGCCCCCCCCCCCCCCCCCCCCCCCCCCCCCCAAGGAGTGACCATGGGTATCTTCAATCGCAAGTCCGACACCGCCGTCGCCACCCCCGCCCCCGTCGACCCCGCGCTGTCCGCCCTGACCGGCGAGTACAGCATCGACCCGGCGCACACCAGCATCGGATTCACGGTCCGCCACGCGATGGTCACCAATGTCCGGGGCTCGTTCGGTCAGCACGAGGGCACCTTGACGCTGGACGGCGCCAACCCCGCCGCGTCCAAGGCCGCCATCGACGTCAGGATCGAGTCCATCGACACCGGCATCGCCGACCGCGACGGCCATCTCCGCAGCGGTGAGTTCTTCGATGCCGAGCAGTTCCCCCTGATGTCCTTCCGCTCCTCGACCGCCGAGCAGCTCGGCGGCGACAAGTACCGCGTGACCGGCGACCTCACGATCAAGGACGTCACCCGCCCGCTCGCCATCGACCTGGAGTTCAACGGCACCGCCACCGACCCCTACGGCAACCAGCGGGTCGGCTTCGAGGGCAGCGCCGAGATCCTGCGCTCCGAGTGGGGCCTGACCTGGAACGCGGCGCTGGAGACCGGCGGAGTCATGATCAGCGACAAGGTGAAGCTCAGCTTCGACATCTCCGCGATCAAGGCCGCCTGACCTTCCCCGCCGCCTGACCTTCTCCCCGTGCCGTGCGCCCCGCGCCTGCACCCCTGAGCGCGCCCGCCCCTGCCGGCCCCCTACGGCACGGGCGGGCGCTCGGTCGTACCGGCACTTCCCGTACTTCCCGCACGTACTTCTTTCACGTGCATCTCGTACGTACGTCTAGTTCGCGGCCGGGTGGAAGCGACCGCTAGTACGCGGCCGGGTGGAAGCGACCGCCCGGTTCGACGCCGGCCCGCGCGAGGACGAAGTCGCGGGACTGGTCGACCAGGCCGACGACCTTGGACTCTTCGACGCCGGTGAGCTTTCCGCCCGCCTTGACGCGGCGGCCGGCGACCCAGACGGAGTCGACAAGGCCGGGGTGACCGGCCAGGACGACCGCGCCCGCCGCGTTGTTCATGGGGGCCATCTCGATGCCGTCGGCGCGCAGGAGCACGATGTCGGCGTCCTTGCCCGGGGTGAGGGAGCCGATGCGGTGGTCGAGGCGGAGGGCCTTGGCGCCGTTGATCGTGGCGAACTCGATGGCGTCCTTGGTGTTGATGGGGAGCTGCTCCTCCAGCGTCGCGCCCTGGCGGGCGGCCTCGGCGTGGGCGAAGGCGCGCTCGACCAGCAGGACAGTGCGCATGACCTGGAAGAGATGGCCGGTGTTGCAGGTGGCGATGTCGATGCCGAGGGTCGGGGCCATGCCGACGCGGAGCAGCCGGGTGGTGGCGGGCCAGCCGTGGCCCATCTGCATCTCGATCTCGGGGGTCATCGCGGCCGAGCAGCCGGAGTCGGCCATGATCTGGAACTCGTCGTCCGCCAGGGAGTTGCAGTGCGCGCAGACGACATCGGGGCCCAGCAGCCCGTTCTCGGCGAGCCAGGCGACGGGACGGTTGCGTCCCCAGGCGCCGTCGCCGACATGGACGGAGATGAGGACACCCAGTTCGCGGGCGAGTGCCCAGTCGTCGCGGGTGATGTCCTGGGTGGCGTACTGCGGCCCCCTCAGGGCCATGCCCATGGTGACCAGCTGGTCGTCGGACGCGAAGTGCTGCGAGCGCACGCGCCGGGCGTCCGCCGCGTTCGTCGGCTTGTCGCTCACCGGGAGCCATTCGTCGTTGGCGTTGCCGTAGCACATGACGAACCGGCCGTGGGTCTCCTTGAGGGCCTCGACGGCGGCGTCCGCATGGTCGGGCGTGTTCATGTTGTGCGACCAGTCGAGGACGGTCGTCACCCCGGCGTTCAGGGCCTCGTAGGCCCCGGCCAGATTGCCCGCGTAGACGTCCTCGGGGCGGAAGTGGCCGCCGAGCTGCACCCGTACGCCCGCGAAGTACTGGCTCAGGGTCCAGTCGGCGGCGATGTTCCGCAGGACGGTCTGCCACAGATGGCGGTGGGTGTCGACCATGCCCGGCATCACGATCGTGCCTCGGCCGTCGATCACCTGGGCGCCGTCGGCGGGCAGATCGCGCCCGACGGCGGCGATCTTCGTGCCCTCGATCAGCAGGTCCGCGCCGTCGAGGTTCCCGATCCCCGGGTCGACGCTGATGATGCTGGCGTTCTGGATGAGCGTTCGGTTCACCACGTGCTCCGCCTCTGTTCGTTGTCCGTGCCCTGATCTGCCCCCGTAGAGGCCATGCTGTGGCCCGCCTCACGTCCTGCCCGGAGCGTACGAACCGGCTCGACAAGCTGTCAAGGATTACTGAACATCTCGGATGCGCAAGCGTCTCTGACGGCATCACCCCTGTCGACCGAGCGTGGCGACACGTCACGTATTGTCATGAAAAAGGTGCATCGAGAGGCGATTCCGAAGGCCGCGACGGCATAAGAGAAGCATCGAAGCGTGCAGTAAGACTGCACAGTCAAGTGTGCCGTCTAGACTGACACCCGTGACCCCATCGCCCGCACCATCGGACTCCCGCACCTCGGCGCTCGGCGCGCGGCTCCGGCTCGCCCGGCAGGAACGCGGAGAGTCGGTCCGTGGCCTGGCCCGCCGGATCGGCTGCTCGGCGAGTCTGCTGTCACAGATCGAACTGGGCAGAACGGCCCCCTCGGTGGGCATCCTCTACAGCCTCGCCAATGAGCTGAACGTGTCCACCGACTTCCTCCTGCGGCCCGGCTCCGCGCCCCTGGCCCCGGATGGGAACGGGCTCGCCCCCGCGCCCGCGCCCGCAGCCGCCCCCGCGACGGGTGCCGCGACGACGGGTGTCGCGACGACAGGTGCCACCACGGTCGCCGCGACGGTTGCCGCATCGCAGGGTTTCCTCTCGCTGCACAGGCTGCCCCCCTCGTACCAGGCGCAGATCCAGCGGGCGGGCAGCCGCCAGGGCATCGACTTCGGCAACGGCGTGCGCTGGGAGCGGCTGACCACCACATCGGACACCCGGGTGGACTTCCTGGAGATCGTGTACGAGCCGGGCGGGTCGTCGGACGAGGACGACCACGCGGCGGGCCACGAGGGGTTCGAGTACGGCGTGGTGACCTCGGGCGAGCTGACGACCCGGGTCGGCGGCGAGGAGTACATCCTTAAGGCGGGCGACTCCATCGCCTTCGACTCGGCAACCCCGCATGTCTTCCGGAACGCCGGTACGACGACCGCGCGGGCCTTCTGGTTCGTCCTCCACGGCGCCAGGACCGGCTGACCGGACCGGGCGGACGGGCGGACGGGCGGCCAGGTCACGCCGGGACCGGCGGACAGGGCGCCCGCCGTGCCGGGCTCAGAATCCGCCCGCGTCGAACCCTCCGCCGCCGCCGAAGTCCCCGCCGCCTCCCCAGTCGCCACCACCGAAGTCGGACGAGCCGAAGTCCGCGCCCGAGTAGTCGCCGCCGCTGAACTCGCCGCCGCCGTACTCGGCCGCGTACGCCGGGGAGGAGAGCATGCTGCCGAGCAGCGTGCCCGCCAGCAGCCCGGGGAGCAGACCGCCGCCGAAGTAACCGCCCGCCCAGGGGCCGTACGCGGGGCCCGCCTCCCAGTAGGGGCGGCGGCCGGTTTCGGTGTCGACCGTACGGGCGAGGGGGTCGAGGCCGTCCGCGAGCCGGGTGGCGTCCGCCGCGCAGACGGGGACCTCGCGGCGCACGCCGCCGGACGGTGTCCACTCCGCGTCGGTGACCGAGGGGCCGTGGCGGGGGTCGAAGAAGCACGGAGGACGGCGTTCCGGTACGGCGCGGCCGGTGCGGCGGGCATCGAGGGCGGCCAGGCTGAAGCGGCCGTCCTCCAGGGACTTGGTCACCGGGCGCACATCGGAGGGGTGCTCGGCCGCGGCCATCCGCGACTTGGCCTCGTCGTACGAGTCGAGTGCGCGCTCGTAGTCGGCGCGCATGGCGTCGTCCGCGCCCTTCTCCGACGGGTGGAAGTCCAGCCGGTCCAGCTCTTCGCCGTACGCGGTGATGTCCTCGTCGACGACCACCCGGAGCTTGTCGAGCGCGGCACGCTCCTCGGCCGCCTTCCTGGCCCGGTTGCGCCGGACGACCGTGTACGCGCCCGCGCCGCCCGCCGCGAGGAACGCGCCGAACGTGATCAGCGCTCCGGTGTTCATGTCGTCGCCGCCCTGGCCACCCGTGGTGCCCCAGGACGCCGGGGCGCTGCCGCGGAGCTGGGGCAGGGCCTGGTCGGCGAAGTTGTTCAGCTGGGTGGCCGCGTCGGCGCCGGGGGGTGTGCTGACGGCGGTCACCAGATTGCGTACGGCCTGGTTGGACATGACCGCGCTGTCCGCTCCCGCGTTGAAGCCGTCGCCGAGGCGGACGGCGTACAGGCCGGTGATGCCCGTCTCGGTACGGATGTTCTGGAGCACGGTGTCCGGGGCGAACTCCGGAGTGCTGGGCAGGACGGCGACGAACAGCGGCTTGTCCGCGTCCTTGATCTTCTGGGCGAGCGCGTCGGCATCGGCCCGCGAGAGCTGGCCCGATGCGCGCGGATCGATATAGACCGGGCCGTCCTTAAGGGCGTCGGCCACATCGGCGGGGCCGGCCGCCATGGGGCGGGCGGCCACCGTGTCGGAGCCGGTGACCGCCTGCGCCCCCGGGGCCGTCGCCAGGACGGTCGCCGAGAGCGCCAGCAGCAGACCGGACAGTGCGGAGAGCAGCCTGGTCCTCATACTTCGAAGCTACCCGAGAGGGATCGATTTCGGACATATGAGCGGGATGCTATTCGGCCGGATCGACTCCGGCGCGCAGCAGTCCGTAGGTGTACGCGTCCTCCAGCGCCTGCCAGGAGGCCGCGATGACGTTGTCGGCGACTCCGACGGTGGACCACTCGCCCGCGCCGTCGCCCGTGGTGATCAGTACCCGGGTGGTGGACTCGGTGCCGTGGCGGCCTTCGAGGATACGGACCTTGTAGTCGACCAGCTCCAGCTTGGCGAGCTGGGGATAGAACCGCTCCAGGCCGACCCGCATGGCCCGGTCGAGGGCGTTGACCGGGCCGTTGCCCTCGGCGGTGGCGACGATCCGCTCGCCCTTGACCCACAGCTTGACCGTGGCCTCGTTGGCGTGGGTGCCGTCGGGGCGGTCCTCGACGATGGCCCGCCACGACTCGGTACGGAAGTACCGGCGTGCCCGGCCCTCCACCTCCGCGCGGAGGAGGAGTTCGAAGGAGGCGTCGGCCGCTTCGTACGTATACCCCTGGAGTTCGCGTTCCTTGACCCGTTCGACGACCCGGCCGACCAGCTCACGGTCACCACCGATGTCGACACCCAGCTCCCGGCCCTTCAGCTCGATCGACGCACGCCCCGCCATATCCGACACCAGCATCCGCATGGTGTTCCCCACCAGCTCCGGATCGATGTGCTGATACAGATCCGGATCCACCTTGATCGCCGAAGCATGCAGACCCGCCTTGTGCGCGAAAGCCGACACCCCCACATACGGCTGATGCGTCGACGGCGCCAGATTCACCACCTCCGCGATCGCATGCGAGATCCGCGTCATCTCCCCCAGCGCACCCGACGGCAGCACCCGCATCCCGTACTTCAGCTCCAGCGCCGCCACCACCGGGAAGAGATTCGCGTTGCCGACCCGCTCGCCGTAACCGTTGGCGGTGCACTGCACATGCGTCGCACCCGCGTCCACCGCCGCGAGGGTATTGGCCACCGCGCACCCCGTGTCGTCCTGGGCGTGGATACCGAGCCGGGCACCGGTGTCCGCCAGCACCGTGGCCACCACCGCCTGGACCTGCGC
>NZ_JBSGUP010000197.1:0-12566 GCF_053607985.1 Streptomyces sp. NPDC055078 | reverse complement strand
GGCCACCAGGCGGTCGGCCTCCTCGCGAAGCTCGGCGGCCCGGCGCTGCACCCGCTCCAGCTGCTTGACCAGCTCGGCGGCCGCGCGCGCGGCCGGCGTGGCGGCGGTGTTCGCGGAGTCCGCCTGGACCTCGGTCAGCGACCGGGCGCCCGTGATCTCGGCGACCTCGGGGTCGAACGCGCCCGCGCCACCGACGATATGACGCGAGGCGTCGACGCCCGCGTCCTCCATCAGCCGGAAAATCTGGCGGCGCTGGTGCGGCAGCGACAGCGAGACGACCACGCCGGACTTGCCCGCGCGGGCCGTACGCCCGGAACGGTGCAGATAGTCCTTGTGATCCCCGGCCGGGTCCACGTTCAGCACCAGGTCGATGCCGTCGACATGGATACCGCGCGCGGCGACATCGGTCGCGACGAGCGCGTTGACGTAACCGTCCTTGAAGTCGGCCAGCGTGCGCGTCCGCGCGCCCTGCGTCATTCCGCCGTGCAGCGCGTCCGCCTTCACCCCCGCGTCGCGCAGCTGCTCGGCGATACGGTCCGCCCCGAGCTGGGTCCGTACGAAGATGATGGTCCGGCCCTTGCGGGCGGCGATCGCCGCCGTGACCGGCGCCTTGTCCTTCGGCTTCACGACGAGGACGTGGTGGCTCATGGTCGTGACATTGCCCTGCGCGCTGTCGACCTCATGGCTGACCGGGTCGGTCAGATAGCGCTTCACCAGGGTGCTGATCTCGTTCTCCATCGTCGCGGAGAAGAGCATGCGCTGACCGCCGGACGGCACCTGGTCGAGCAGTTCGGTGACCTCGGGCAGGAAGCCCAGGTCGGACATCTGGTCGGCCTCGTCGAGGATCGCGATCTGGACCTGGTCGAGGGAACAGGCGCCGCGGTTGATGATGTCGCGCAGCCGGCCCGGGGTGGCGACGAGGATGTCGACGCCGCGCTCCAGGGCGTAGATCTGGTTGCCCATCGACGTACCGCCGCAGACGACCTTCATCTTCAGGCCGAGTACGTCCCCGTACGGCTGCAGCGCGTCCGCGACCTGCATCGCCAGCTCACGGGTCGGGGTGAGGATGACTCCGCGCGGCTTCTTCCTCTCGGTGAAGCCACCGCTCAGCGTCGCCAGCAGCGGGAGGCCGAACGACAGCGTCTTGCCGGAGCCGGTACGGCCGCGACCCAGGATGTCCTTGCCGGCCAGGGCGTCCGGGATGGTCGCGGCCTGGATCGGGAAGGGGGACGTCACGCCGTTCTGCGTCAGCTTGCGGACGACGCCCTCCGGCAGACCGAGCGTGGCGAACGTCACGGTCGGCTCGGCCGGCTCAGTCGGCTCGGCTGCCTCGGCGGCTGCCGGCACATCGGTGTCGGAAGCCGCACCGGGGGTATCGGTGACCGTGGTGACAGCCTCGACTTCGGCGGTCCCGTCGCTCACGGTGGTCGCGGCGGTCCCGTCGCTCACGGCGGTCTCGGGCGTGTCGGCGGCCACGGCGGCCGGGGCCTCGTCAGGAGTCATGACCCCGTCGTTCTCGGGCATGACGGGGTGATCAGTACTGAAAGTGGACATGCGAAATGCGAAACCTTCCGGAGTCTCGGCACGCGCCCAAACTCCGTGATTCGCAATTCGACCGCCTCTATGCGGTCAGCCACGGCTAGGGAGAGTACGCGCCATGCGGCGCGCTTCTGTTTCGGCGCCGGGCAATGGGATCAAACGATCTACCACCATACGCACCCTCCCCCGCCCAAGGCAAACCACCGGCGAGTGACCCCTCTTACGCGCCCCGCTCACGCCGGACCCAGCTGCGGTGACGCCGAAGGCTCCTTGAACATCCCCCGCCCGTCCGCCTCCGGCAGCCGCATCGCCCCCGCGTGCACATCCGGCGCCGATGTCGCCGACGGCTGCGGCGTCGGCTCCACCGGCGGCGAAGTGGGCGGCTGCGGCGTCGGTTCGACGGGCGTCTCCTGCGTCGGCTGCGGCGTCGGCTGTACGGGAGGGGTGGACTCGTCCCCGGTGGGCTCCGGAACCCCCGGCGGACGCGGCCGGTTCACCCCCCGCGTGGGCAGGGCCACCGGAGGCGCCTTCGTATCGCTCGGGGCCGGGGACGCAGCCGGTGTCCCGCCACCGGACCCCTCGACGGATGTCCCAGGACCGCCTGCCCGCCCACCGGACGCCGGCCGGCCACCCGGCCCGGCCACATGCCCGCCGTCCGGCTCGGCCACCGTGCCGCGCTGGGTCGCCGACCGGCTCGGGGCAGGCTCACCACCGGGGTCGTCGCTCACGCTCATACAGCCGGTGGCCGAGGCCGCGAGCGCCAGCGAAGCGGCGAACGCGGCGGCCAAACGGCCAGGGGCGGACAATTGGCGCACGAGGGCACCTCCGGGGGACAGAACGCGGGTTTCACTGCCCAACTCCCGGTGCCCCACAAGGGACACGCCCGCGCACCTGACAAGTACACGACCTGCTAGGCCCCCCACCCCGCGCTCACGAAACAGCTACCCGGCGAGCCCCCGTGCCAACTCCACCCCCAGGAACACCGATCCGATGCCCACCACCAGCGACCCGGTCACATTCGCCAGCGCGAGATTCCCCCGGCCCCGCTCCGCCAGCCGAAGCGTCTCGTACGAGAAGGTCGAGTACGTCGTCAGCGCACCGCACAAACCCGTACCCAGCAGCGCGAACGCTCCTGACGACGGCGCCGCCACCGCCGCGCCCGTCACCACGCCGAGCACCAGACACCCGACGGCGTTCACCAGCAGCGTCCCCCAGGGGAACGGCGACTCATGGCGTGCCCGGACCGCACGATCGGCGAGATAGCGCAACGGTGCGCCGACAGCCGCGCCCACCGCCACCAGCAGCCAGTTCACCGCCCCGCCGCCCTCTGCCCCGCCGCCCTCCGCGCCGCCGCCCGGGTCGCCGACAGCCGGGCCACCGTCACCCGGGTCGCCGCCGCCGCGAACCACACCGCGCCCACGCACCCGGCGGCCGTACCGCCCCCGTACACCAGCGCCTGCCCGGGCCGCCCGGCCTCCAGCAGACCCCGGAACTCCAGCGCGTACGCCGAGAAGGTGGTGAATCCGCCTAGCAGACCGACCCCGGCGAACGGCCGCACCAGCGGATGCGCACTCCGCCCGCCCTCACTGATCAACACCATCAGGACACCGATCAGCCCGGAACCCAGGACATTGATCGCCCAGGTGGACCAGGGGAACGCCCCGGCGGGCGCGGGCCACGCCAGGGACACCGCGTACCGCGCCAGCGCCCCCAGCACCCCACCCGCCGAAACCACCGACAGAACCAGCCAGAGCCGGGCCCCGGCAAGCTCCGCCCGCTGCTCCGGGACAGTTCGCTGCTCCGGGACATGCGGAGCCACATCCGGATCGATCGCCTCGGGGGCATCCGCGGGCTCGCCGGCGCGCTGAATGGAGGGGGCAGGGGCGGCAGGCGTGGCCCGGGTGGCATCGGGCGGACCGGACTCCGGTTCGGGCGGCCCCAGCATCACCCGTATCCCAGTGCGTGCAGCCGCTCGTCGTCGATCCCGAAGTGGTGCGCCACCTCGTGCACCACGGTGATCTCCGTTTCCTCGACGACCTCCTCGCGGCTCTCGCACATGCGCAGGGTCGGCCCCCGGTAGATCGTGATCCGGTCCGGCAGCACCCCCGCGTACCACTCACCGCGATCGGTCAGCGGAGTCCCCTCGTACAACCCGAGCAGCTCCGGATCGTCCGAGGCCGGCTCGTCCTCCACGAACACCGCGACGTTGTCCATCAACCGCGTCAGCTCCGGCGGAATCCTGTCCAACGCCTCGGAGACCAGTTCCTCGAACTCCTCGCGTGTCATCTCCAGCACAAGGTCATTGTCACGTACACCGCCCCACCGGTCGCCCCGGCACCCCCGCACCCCCGGCACAGCCGCGCCGCCGCGCCGCCTTAAGGGCACACCCCGAACCGTCCCCGCATACGACGACACCCCGATGGGCATACGGGCCCAATGGCACGCGCACGCCAAGCCCAGGAACTCCTCCGAGCCACTCTCACCCGGCTACGGCGCACCTACCGCTCCCGCGACGCCCAGCCCACCATCACCCTTGTCCACACGCCCCACCCCTGGATCCGCGCGCTCGGAATGACCACCGTCGTCGTCATCGGCGCCTGGCTCGGCCTGCTCATCGTGGGCAGTGTGCAGATGTCCATCGGACCGATGGAGACGAACATGGCGCTGCGCCCCGATGTCGCCGGGGGCACCAGGATCAATGTCTCCCCTCTGGGCGCGCTCGAACTCGACTCCCACGCCGCGCCCATCCGGCTCGACGTGGAGATCGACCGGCTCGACCCCGTGCGCTCACAGGCCCTGGTCGAACACCCCGAACGGCTCTCCGGCCTCCAGGACGATGTCGCCCGCGATGTCGTCGGCGGCACCACCGAACTCGCCGTACGCTCCTGTGTCGCCGTCGTCTCCGGCGCGACCGCGCTCGGCCTCGCCGTCTACCGCCGCCCCCGCCGCGCCCTGGCCGCCGGCGGCCTCGCCCTGGCGCTGCTCACCGCGTCCGGCATCACCGCCTTCGCCACCTGGAACCCCAAGTCCGTACTGGAGCCGAGGTTCTCCGGGCTGCTCGCCGGCGCCCCGTCCCTCGTCGGCGACGCCCGCTCGATCGTCACCGACTTCGACGTCTACCAACGGGAGTTGGCCCGGCTGGTCACCAATGTCACCAAGCTGTACGAGGCCACATCGAACCTCCCGACCTATCAGCCGGACCCCCACACCATGCGGGTGCTCCATGTCTCGGACATCCATCTCAATCCGGCGTCCTGGCACGTGATCAGCACCCTCGTGGAGCAGTACGACATCGACGTGATCATCGACTCCGGCGACACCATGGACCACGGCACCGCCGCCGAGAACGGCTTCCTGGACCCCATCGCGGACCTCGGCGCCCCCTATGTATGGGTACGCGGCAACCATGACTCGCGCATCACCCAGGCGTATCTCTCCCGGCTGCGGAATGTGCACGTCCTCGATGACGGCCGGGCCGTCAGCGTCGCGGGACTGCGGATCGCGGGCAGCGGCGACCCCCAGTTCACCCCCGACCGCTCGGTCAGGGCCCAGGGCGCACCGGCCGAGCGGATGATGGGCATCCGTCTGGCCTCCGCCCTGCGCGACCAGACCCGTGCCGGGACGCCCGCCGACATCGCTGTCGTCCACAACCCGGACGCGGCACGCGAGACCGACGGCGCCGTCCCCCTCGTACTCGCAGGTCATGTCCACAACCGCAAGACGGAGGTGATGAAGCTCGGCACCCGGCTCAAGATCGAGGGTTCCACGGGCGGCGGCGGTCTGCGTGCCCTCCAGAACGAAGCGCCGGAGAAGGTGCACGCGTCCGTCCTCTATCTGGACCGCGGGACCCGGCGGCTCCAGGCGTGGGACGAGATCACGCTCGGCGGCCTCGGTCTGACGACCGCCGAGGTCAGCCGCCGCCTCCCGGAGGAGAACCGGCCGGGCGCCCGTCCGTCCCCCGGTACCACCCCGCCCTCCCGGTCCCCGGCTCCGTAAAGCGTTTTGGCGATACCTCCCCGCATCCCATATGCTTCTCACGTCCCCGACGCGCTGCGAAGCGCCCAGGTGGGCCCTTAGCCCTCATCGTCTAGTGGCCCAGGACGCCGCCCTTTCAAGGCGGTAGCACGGGTTCGAATCCCGTTGGGGGCACGCAACATGTGTGCGAGACTCGTGCTCGCACATTGCTTGGTCCTGTGGAGCAGTTTGGAGTGCTCGCCACCCTGTCAAGGTGGAGGCCGCGGGTTCAAATCCCGTCAGGACCGCTGCGGTCATAGTGAATGGCCGTACGGCTGGGTAGCTCAGTTGGTACGAGCGATCGCCTGAAAAGCGATAGGTCGCCGGTTCGATCCCGGCCCCAGCCACAGTGCGCGGCCCTGGTCTTCTGACCAGGGCCTTTTTCGTCGTTTACGCGCTGCTCGCTGCTGGCAGCCCCCCGCCGCCCGCCGTCTGCCGCCCGCTGCTTGAGCGGCCCGGTCGCCCCGCGCAGAGCGGACGATCCGAACCGGCGCCGCCCGGACCCGTACTCCTGCCGTTCCCCTGGCACTTGGGGAGTGAGCTACCCGTATAGTACGTTCCGTGTACTACGCGTTGCGTACTAGGTGGGACCGGGAGAACGGGAGCGTTCATGCGCACCAAGGACGCCCAGACGCTGGTGCTCTGCGCGCTGGCCGACGGGCCGCTGCACGGATACGCCGTCAACACCGCCATCGAGAAGCTGTCGGGCAGCCGGCTGGGGCCCGGCAGCCTCTACGGAGCCCTGGCGCGGCTGGAGGCGAAAGGGCTGGTCGAGCCGCTCGAAGGGCAGGGGCGCCAGCGGCCGGTGCGGCTCACGCCCGAGGGGCGTGCGGTGCTGGAGCGGGAGGCCCGGATGAGCGAGCGGATCTTCGACGCCGCCACCCCTGACCGGGTCGGCTATCTCGACCGGCTGGCGGCGACGGCCGCCGCCCGCTCGTACAAGCAGGTCATGCTGGACGTACTGGACGCCGGGCCCGGACACACCGTGCTCGATCTGGGCTGCGGACCCGGTACCGATCTGCATGCGCTCGCCGAGGCGGTCGCACCGTCCGGAGCGGTGATCGGGGTCGACCACAGCGAGGAGATGCTGGCCCAGGCGGGCGAGCGCACATCGGAGCTGCCGTCCGTCGCGATCCGGCACGGCGACATCCACGCCCTTCCGCTCGGCGACGGCAGCGCCGACCGCGCGCGGACCGACCGGGTCCTTCAGCATGTGGCGGACCCGGCCGGAGTACTGGCGGATGTCCGGCGTGTCCTGCGGCCGGGCGGACGGCTCGTGATGGGCGAACCCGACTGGGACTCCCTCGCCATCGACCACCCCGACCGGGAGCTGTCCCGCGCCTACACCCGTCACATCACGGATGAGATCGTGCGCAACGGGACCATCGGACGGCAGCTTCCCCGCCTCGCCCACCAGGCCGGATTCACGGTGCCGGCCGTCATCCCGGTCACCTCCGTCTTCCGGGACGCCCGCGAGGCCGACGGCGTTCTCGGTATCCGGCGCAATACGGAACGCGCCGTCGCCGCCGGGTACTTCCCCGCCGAGGAGGCCGGGCCGTGGCTGGACCAGCTCACCTCCGGGCCCTTCCTCGCGGCGGTGACGCTGTACGTCGTCGTAGCCGAGGTAGCCGTATCGCAGTAGCCGTATCGAGCGGGCGGGTCGACACGGGTCGGGAGCGACCGCGCACGCCGGGCGCGAAGGGGTGGACAGGGAGCCCTGAGGGTGGAGCATTTTCGGCGATTCGCTGTTGCGTTCCGCTGGGCGCGGGCATTCTGGGGACCCGCCGGAATTCCGGTCTTGTTGCTCCTTGGGGGGATGCATCATGCCTGGTGAACAACGTGGTGGTCTGGGGCAGTTGGTCAAACTGCTCAGCCTGGCGACCTTGGTGACCGTCTATGTCGGCAGCCTTCTGATCACTTATCGGCAGCTCCATGCGAAACCGGTCCTGGAAGACATCATCGGCGCACCCGACTGGACCCGTGCGGTCCTCGTCATGGGGCTGGTGATCGGCGGCGGACTGGGCACGGCCGCGGCGATCGTCGACGGCCGCCGGGAACTGTCCTCCTGGATCCTGACGATCGTCGGGGTGTTCTCCGCGCTGGCGTGGAGCCTCTGGGCGTCGAACAGCGCCGGGGAGGACGCGGTGAACATGCTGTTCGCCGCCGCCGCGCCGGTGATCAGCCTGCTCGTCTGGGCCGAGCTGATGCGCCAGTTCCGCAACCGGCGGGTGTTCGCGCCCGCCCAGTAGTGCCGCCCACTAGTGCCGCTCGGCGGCGCTTTCGGCCCGCTGGCCCGCCGGGGCGTCGTGGTCCCGCTTGTCCGGCCGGAGCCCGGGTTCCGGTACGCCGATGCCCTCTCCCGGGACCTTCAACGGGGGAGGGCATCGGCGTACGGCGGGGTACGGACGTCGGTTACGGCGCGGGCTCGTAGGTGACGGTGTCGCCGGGGCAGCCGGCGGCGAGGCTGAAGAGACGATCCTGCTCGGCTTCGTCGACGGCGAGGTTCCAGCGGAGTTTGGTCGCGGTCCACTCCGTGACGTAGCGGCAGTGGGCCTCGGCGGACGGCGGGAGCCACTGGGCGGGGTCCTGGTCGGCCTTGGAACGGTTGGAACGGGCGGTGACGGCGACGAGGGAGGCTTCGGCGCCCTGGTCGTTGGCGTATGCCTCCCGGCGGGCGGCCGTCCAGCCGGAGGCGCCGGAGTCCCACGCCTCGGCGAGGGGGACCATATGGTCGATGTCGAGGGATCCGGCCGGGGTGACCGTCTGGCCGTCGTAGTACGAGTACCAGGAGCCGCCGGTCAGTGCGCAGCGGGCGCCGACCGCCGGGGCCTGGACCGCCTCGGTGATCAGCACCTCCGCCCGGGTGTTGCAGCCGTCGGTTGTGTTCAGGCCGGCGTTCCAGTGCCGGAACGCGTCCCGCTCGTATCCGGTCCGGTCCTCGGCGACGACCGCCAGCCGGCCCACTCCCACCGCGATCGGCACCGTCTCCAGCGCGGCCCGGGCGGCGGGGGGAGCGGCGAGCACCGGCGAGGCGGCCGGGGCGGACGCGCCCGCCGGGGCGGCCTGGGCCGCGGTGGCGAGGGTGAGGGGCAGCAGGGCGAGTACGGCGGCCGTGGAGACACGCCTCAAGTTCTTGATCACGTCAACGGGGATACGCGCACATCACCCCGAGGTGGGGCAGTGAACCGAACAACTGAGCCAGATGGGCGCGTGGGTTCACCCCTGGTCGCGCGCGTGCGCCCGGGCTCCCCCGTGAGTGCGCAACGCACGCCGCGGTGGGTGCTCAGTGCCTGCCCGGCGGGCTCGGCGCGCGCCGGTGGGTGCTGAGTGCCAGCCGGTGGGCTCAACCCACGCCGACGGGCTCATCCCACGCCGGTGGGCTCAACCCACACCGGTGGGCTCAACCCACACCGGTGGGTGTCCGGAACACCCGGGAACAAGAGTTCGGGCGAGCGGCAGTCCTTGCGGGTCAACCCCGCGGCCGCCCCGTGACCCCCGCTCCCCGTGGCCGTTGTCCCGGCATGACGAAGACACAGCGCATCCTCGCCGCCGTCGCCCTCGCCGCCGGGGCGTCGGCCATGACCGTCTCCGGGGCCGCCGCCGCTCCCACCATCGCCCCGCCCACGGCCGCCGATGCCACCTCCCTCAGCCAGCTCGAACAGCTGAAGGAGCTGAACCAGCTCAACCAGCTCATGGAGGTGCCCAACCACCTCGGCCCGCTGACCGACCCCGTGGCCCAGGTGGCGGGCGCAGTGCAGTAGCACCCCGCACCGGGCGCGAGCAGTTGCGCCCCGCGCCAGGCGCGAGCGGTAGCACCCGCACCGGGCGCGAGCAGCAGTGCCCCGCGCAGAGCGCGAGCCGGTGACGAGACCCCCCGCGGGCGCCGTCGGGAGGGTCTCCGCCGGCCTCCGCCGGCCTCCGCCGGACCGCCCCGCCGGACCGCCCCGCCGGACCGACCCGCAGGGAGGTCCCGCAGGGAGGTCCCGACGGCGCCCGATAATCTCTCCGAAGTTTTTTTCGCGCAACCTGTCGAGAACCCTTCACCGGCCCCGACGTCTCCTGTGAGAGTTGCCCACAAGGGGCGACGCCCACAGTGAAGGAAGTAACGTCATGAAGTATCTGGTGATGGTCCAGAGCGCGCAGGTCGACTACGACGCCATGGGTGGCAAGGGATCCGCCCACAGCCCGGCTTGGAGCGAGAAGGACATGCAGGCGATGTTCGAGCACATGGGGGCCATCAACAACGATCTCGCCGAGACCGGCGAGATGGTCGAAGGGCAAGGGCTCACCGAACCCGTGCAGACCCGGACCGTGGCACCGGGCGCGGACGGCCGGCCGGTGATCACGGACGGGCCCTACGGCGAGACGAAGGAAGTCATCGCCGGCTACTGGGTCCTCGACTGCGAGAGCCTGGAGCGGGTCACCGAGATCGCCGCCCGTATCATCCAGTGCCCGGCTCCCCAGGGCGCCCCCGCGTACCCGGTCGTCATCCGGCCCATCCAGGACGCCGGCGGGGGCGATGTGTGAGCGGGGAGATCTCCGAGCGTGACATCGAGGACCTGCTGCGCAGCCATGCGCCGCAGGTCCTCGGCGCCGTGGTCCGGCGGTACGGACACTTCGACCTCGCCGAGGACTCCGTCCAGGAGGCCCTGCTCGCCGCCGCCGAGCAGTGGCCCGACGCGGGTGTGCCGCAGAATCCGCGCGGCTGGCTGATCAGGGTCGCGTCGCGGCGGCTCGTCGATCTGCTGCGCGCCGATGAGGCCAGACGCCGTCGCGAGGAGACCGCGATGGCCCTCGCGCCCCGCGACGTGTTCACCGCGCCGCCACCCGGTGAGAGCCGGGCCCCCTCCGACGACGACACCCTCACCCTGCTCTTTCTCTGCTGCCACCCCGACCTCGGTCCCGCCGCGCAGATCGCGCTCACCCTGCGGGCCGTCGGCGGTCTGACCACCGCCGAGATCGCCCGCGCGCATATGGTGCCGGAGGCGACGATGGCGCAGCGGATCAGCCGCGCCAAGCAGAAGATCAAGGGTGTGCCGTTCCGGCAGCCGGGGCCCGACGACCGTGACCGGCGGCTCGCCGTCGTACTCCAGGTGCTGTATCTGATCTTCAACGAGGGCTATACGGCCACATCCGGCACCGCCGTCCACCGCGCCGATCTGGCCCGGGAGGCGATCCGGCTGACCCGTTCCGTACGCGCGCTGCTGCCGCGCGACGGCGCGGTCACCGGGCTGCTCGCGCTGATGCTGCTCACCGACGCCCGCAGCGCCGCCCGTACGGGACCGCACGGCGAGCTGATCCCGCTCGACGAGCAGGACCGCGACCGCTGGGACCGGCGGGCCATCGACGAGGGCACGGCCCTTGTCGAGGAGGCCCTGGCCCTGGGGCCGGCCGGGGTGTACCAGCTCCAGGCCGCCGTCGCCGCGCTGCACGACGAGGCGACGAGCGCGGCCGACACCGACTGGCCGCAGATCCTGGCGCTGTACGAGATCGTCGTACGGCTGGCCCCGGAACCGATGGCGGAGCTGAGCCAGGCCGTGGCCATCGCGATGGTCCACGGGCCCGAGGCCGGGCTTGTGGCGGTCGACAAGGTCGCGGACCGGATGCAGGGGCATCACCGGCTCGATGCCGTACGGGCGCATCTGCTGGAGAAGGCCGGGGACATCGAGGGTGCCCGAGACGCCTACCGGCTGGCGGCACAGCGAACGCTGAGCGAGCCCGAGGCACGCTATCTGCGGATGAGGGCGGCCCGGCTGGGTACGTGACGGGGCGTTCTGGCCTGGGTTCGCCCGGCTGCCTTTGGCCCGGTGCGCCCCGCCGCGCCTGTGACCGGCCGCCCGGACCCCGTTCGGCTCCGCGCTTGACCTTTACGCAACGTCAAGATCTAGCGTTCAGGTCATGGAGTGGTCGATCCAGGAGATCGCCCGGCGTGCCGGGACGACGAGCCGCACCCTGCGGCACTACGGAGAGCTGGGGCTGCTTGAGCCCAGCCGGGTGGGTGCCAACGGTTATCGCTACTACGGCCCGGCCGCGCTCGTGCGGTTGCAGCGGATTCTGCTGCTGCGCGAGCTGGGTCTCGGCCTGCCCGCGATCGCCGAGGTGCTCGAAGGCCAGCGCGACACCGCTGCCGCGCTACGGGCCCATCTGGGTCTCCTCGAACAGGAGCGCGAACGCATCGGGCGGCAGATCGCCTCGGTGCGGACCACTCTCCACAAGACCGAGAGAGGGGAAGAACTCATGGCAGAGGAAGTTCTGGACGGCTTCGATCACACCCGGTACGAGCAGGAGGTGACCGAGCGCTGGGGCCGCCGCGCGTATCAGACCGGCGACAAGTGGTGGCGTTCGCTCAGCGACCAGCAGAAGCGCGACTTCCAGCAGGAGCAGACCAGCATCGCGAAGGACTTCGCCCGCGCGCTGCGGGACGGCAGGTCCGCGGGCAGCGCGGAGGTCCAGGCGATCACCGGGCGTCAGTACGCCTGGCTGTCTGCGGTGGACGCCCCGTCGAAGGGCCACTTCATCGGTCTTGGTGAGATGTATGTGGCCGATGAGCGCTTCACCGCCACGTACGACCAGCACGGGGAGGGGACCGCCGCCTTCATCCGCGAGGCGATGCGGATCTTCGGGGAGCGCAACCTCACCGACGAGTGACCGCCCGGGACGACCCGGCGCCTCCGGGACCCGTCGCCTTCGGGGCCCATCGCCTCCGGGTCACCCCAGGTCGCCCCGGGGGCCGGGCTCCGGCGGACGGTCGGCCCCACCCGTACGGCCCCACCCGTACGGCCCCGCCTGGACCCGATGCCCGCCCCGCCCGGGTCGCCGATCGGCGGCCTCGGGCGGGAATCCGGAGGCCGGGCCGGAAAATGGAGTGGATCTTGCTCCGGATGGCGTAGAGTTGAGTTCAACGACGCGGGGTGGAGCAGCTCGGTAGCTCGCTGGGCTCATAACCCAGAGGTCGCAGGTTCAAATCCTGTCCCCGCTACTGAAGACCATGGCCCGGCACTCGATCTGAGTGC
>NZ_JBSGUP010000196.1:0-12588 GCF_053607985.1 Streptomyces sp. NPDC055078 | reverse complement strand
GGGCCGGACTGGCCCGGCACAGGCACCGGCCGGAGGGCGGGGGTGGGGGCTACTCCACGCCGATGAGGAGCAGCGTCGGGGTGGTGCCGCCCCGGTAGAGGAGGGTGTCGACGGCCAAGTGCGTGTCGCGGACATGGCGTTCGAGGTCCGTCGCGACCGCGTCACCGTCGGGCGCGTCCTCGCCGAGGACGAGGGTGACCAGCTCACCGCCGGCCGCCAGCATCCGGTCCAGGACGGTGCGCGCGGTGGAGGTCAGGTCGGTGCCGATGACGGCGACGTCGCCGTCTATGAGACCGAGGACGTCGCCGGCCTGGCACACCCCGGCCGAGGTCCAGGACCGGTGCTCCGCGACGGCGAGTTCGGCGTAGCGCGTCGCCCCGGCGGCGGCCGTCATCGCGACCACGTCCTCGTCGAAGCGGCGGTCGGGTTCGTGGACCGCGAGGGCGGCGATGCCCTGGACGGCGGCGCGGGTGGGGATGAGGGCGACACGGATGCCTTCGGCGCGGGCCTGTTCGGCGGCGGCGGCAGCGGTGTGGCGGAGGTCGGCGGAGTTGGGCAGGAGGACCACTTCGCGGGCGTGGGCGCGGCGGATGGCGTCGACGAGTTCACCGCTGGCCGGGGGCTCGCCGGGCCGCGCCAGGACGGTCGTCGCGCCCGCCTCGCCGCACAGACCGGCCAGGCCCTCCCCGGGAACGACCACGACGACGGCGCGCTGTACCTGCTCGCGTACGGGAGCGGGGGTGTCGAAGTGGGTGATGCGGATGCGGTAGGGGCGTCCGGCCTCGACGCCCGCTTCGACGGCGGCGCCCGCGTCGTCGACATGGACGTGGACGTTCCACAGGCCGTCGCCGCCGACGACGACGAGGGAGTCGCCGAGGGCGTCCAGCCGGGCCCGCAGCCTCGCCACGGCGGCGTCCGCCGCCTCCAGGAGGTAGATCACCTCGAAGGCGGGACCGCTGTCGGCGCAGGAGTCCAGGGCGAGGGGGACGGTCCGGGGCGGGCCGGGGGCGGGTGCCGCGGGCCGTTCCCCCGAGAGGGCCTCGACGAGCGCGCCGAGGACGGTCAGCAGCCCGCGCCCGCCCGCGTCGACCACGCCCGCGCGGCCGAGGACGGCGAGCTGCCCGGGGGTCGCTTCGAGGGCGACGCGGGCTCCGTCGTACGCGGCTCGGGCGGTCGTGGCTGCGGAGGCGCCCGGTACGGCATCGGCCGCGTCGGCGGCGGCGGACGCCACGGTCAGGATGGTGCCGTCGACCGGGTGTGCGACCGCCTCGCGGGCGAGCAGGGCGGCCCGGCGCAGGGCACCGGCCAGTCCGTCCCCGGCCCCCACCCGGTCCGCCACACCCCGCAGGAGCTGCGCCAGGATGGTCCCGGAGTTCCCGCGCGCCCCGATCAGCGCGCCGTGCGCCATGGCGCGTACGGCATCGGCCGCGGAGGGTTCGCCGGAGCCGGTCTCATGGGCGGCGAACACCGCCTCGACGGCCTGGGCGGCGGACTCGACGGTGAGATACAGATTGGTGCCGGTGTCACCGTCCGCGACGGGATAGACGTTGATCGCGTCGATCTCCTCGCGCTCCCGGCCGAGGGCCTCCAGCGCCTGTGCGCACCAGAGCCGTACGGCTGCGGCGTCGAGGGTCTGCGGCACCTGGATGATCCTCCTGTGGGAACGGCCGGCCGGCCCTCCGGGGCCGTGGGCAGCGGGCTGCACCGCAGGGTAGACCCCGGCCGGGGGCGGGCACCTGGCCGGGGGGCCGAGGGAGCCATGGTAGTTTCGTAGGGCGGACGCAGTCGTTGTATGCTGCTCCGGTTGCCCGATGAGAGTCGGGCCATTCCCCCGGCAAAGCCACCGATATCAGCACCACTGATCTCCGGCACGCCGGATTTCACTGTAAGTGCATCTGAAGTCTTTGGAGTGACCCGTGGCTGCCAACTGCGACGTCTGTGGCAAGGGGCCGGGCTTCGGCAACAACATTTCGCACTCGCACCGCCGTACGTCCCGTCGCTGGAACCCGAACATCCAGCGCGTGCGTGCCGTGGTCGGTCGGACGCCGAAGCGGCTCAATGTCTGCACCTCGTGCATCAAGGCCGGCAAGGTCTCGCGCTAACGCGATTCGTCGTGGCGCAGCCCCTGCGGTTGCCTTGAAAGCCGGTCCACCTCGGTGGGCCGGCTTTTCGCCGTACGCGGGGCCCCTGCCCGTACGAAAGGGGCCGTACCGGCGCCGTACCAGCGTCGTATCCGCACGAAGGCCCGTACAGCGGCCCCGTCCATACGCCGGGGCATACGCCCGCCCGGACGGCGTCCCTGAGCGACTCCCACCGGTACCAGTGAGCGCTCCTACCGGAACCGCCAGCCGTGGTCGACCGGGCCGATCCCCTCCCCCAGCGCGAACCCGGCCGCGATCGCCCCGGTGACGTACTCCTTCGCCGCCGCCACGGCCGCCGGGACGTCCAGCCCCTTCGCGAGCCCGGCCGCGATCGCGGAGGCGAGGGTGCAGCCGGTGCCATGGGTGTGCCGGTTGTCGTGCCGGGGGGCGCGCAGCCAGTGCTCGCCGGTGCCGTCGGTGAGGAGGTCCACCGCGTCCCCGGCGAGATGCCCGCCCTTGATCAGGGCCCAGCGCGGCCCGAGGGCGAGCACGGCGTCGGCGGCCCGCCGCATGCCCGCCTCGTCGGTGACCTCGACGCCGGTGAGCTGTGCCACCTCGTCCAGGTTGGGGGTGGCGACGGTCGCGACGGGCAGGAGTCGTTGCCGTACGGAATCGAGCGCGGACGCCGCGAGCAGCGAGTCCCCGTGCTTGGAGACGCCGACGGGGTCGACGACCACGGGCGCTCCGGTGGCCGCGAGCAGTTCGGCGACGGCCTCCACGAGCGCGGCGGATGCCAGCATGCCGGTCTTGACGGCCTGGACGCCGATGTCGTCGACGACGCTGCGGTACTGGGCGCGTACGGCTTCCACCGGCAGCTCCCAGTAGCCCTGCACGCCCCGGGAGTTCTGGGCGGTGACGGCGGTGATCACGCTCATGCCATGGGCGCCGAGGGCCAGCATGGTCTTCAGATCGGCCTGAATGCCCGCGCCGCCGCCGGAGTCGGACCCGGCGACGGTCAGGACGCGCGGCGGTGTCACGAGCCCTGCCCGGGGCCGAAGTGGTCCCAGCCGCCCTTCGCGTGCCAGGGCGCCCCGTCCACGGTCACCTGGGGCGGCGGCTGCTTCGGGGCGAGGGGGAGCACCTCCCCGATGACCTTCCAGCGGGCGGGCAGCTTCACCTCCGGCGGGAAGGCCGCCACGATCGCATGGTCCTCTCCCCCGGTCAGGACCCACTGGAGGGGGTCGACTCCGACGGCCTGCCCGATGTCGTTCATCTGGCTGGGGATGTCGATGGCGCCCGAGCGCAGATCGATGCGGACCTTGCTGGCCTCCGCGATATGGCCGAGGTCGGCGACGAGTCCGTCGCTGATGTCGCACATGGCGGTCGCGCCGAGTCCGGCGGCGGCGGGCCCCGCGTGGTACGGCGGTTCGGGACGGCGGTGGGCCTCCACGAAGGCGCGCGGTGAGCGGAAGCCGCGCGAGAGGACCGCGTGCCCGGCCGCCGACCAGCCGAGCCAGCCCGTGTACGCAATGACATCGCCGGGCCGCGCTCCGTCCCGGGTGACGGGGTCGTGGTTGCGCAGATCGCCGAGGGCCGTGATGGCGAGGGTGATCACCTCGCCGCGTACGACATCGCCGCCGACGACCGCCGCGCCCGCGACCTGGCACTCGTCGCGGATGCCGTCCATCAGCTCGGTGGCCCAGGTGACGGGCAGTTCGGCCGGGACGACCAGGCCGAGCAGCAGTGAGGTGGGGACGGCGCCCATGGCCGCGATGTCGGCGAGGTTCTGTGCGGCGGCCTTGCGGCCCACGTCGTACGCCGTCGACCAGTCGCGGCGGAAGTGCCGCCCCTCCAGCAGGATGTCCGTGCTCGCCACGACCCTGCGGTCGGGCGCGGCCACGACCGCGGCGTCGTCGCCGGGCCCGATCTTGACCGCCGGGGTGGAGGTGAGCCGGGAGGTCAGCTCTCTGATGAGCCCGAACTCCCCCAACTCGCCCACAGTGCCCTTCACCCGAGTCTCACCTCTCCGTCGTTCTGCCGGACCACCCGGCAGGGCTGTCGTCCGCCCGCGACAGCGAGCCAACCATGTGCGGCCATGAACCGACCAGTACCGCACCGCACCGGCCGTCCGCGAACGGGGCCCGGAACCCTGCGGCCGGGGACCGGAACCGTACGGCCGGGGCCTGGAGCCCTGCGGCCGGGGACCGGCTGCCCGTGTCGGCGAGCCCTGTGGGCCGGTGATCGCGGACGGTTGATCGCGGGCGGAGGGCGGGGCTCCGCCCTTGCGGTCGCGAACCGTTCGCGCGACCGGTACCGTCGGTCGCGGCCCGGGATCCGCCAACTTCTGCTTTGCGCACGCCACACCGCGGACGCCACCCGGTACCCAGGTCTCCCCGCAGCCCATGACGACGCGATACCGTGGCGTCCCTTTCTCTCCCCTGGGGTCTCCCCACCGACGGTAGGGGACAAGATTCTCGGGCCGCCCTGGAGGTTCCGTGGTACAGGCGTACATTCTGATTCAGACCGAGGTGGGCAAGGCGTCGATCGTCGCCGAGGCCATCGGAAAGATTCCGGGAGTGATTCAGGCCGAGGACGTGACCGGCCCCTATGACGTGATCGTGCGCGCCCAGGCCGATACGGTCGATGAACTGGGTCGGCTGGTGGTCGCCAAAGTCCAGCAAGTGGACGGCATCACCCGCACCCTGACCTGCCCGGTCGTGCACCTGTAGTCCCCGCTCTGCGCTTGGCCGGTGATATCCGCCGGCCCATCCGTCCCGCCCCGCGCCTCCGCCGTGGTGCCGCTCGCTGTCGCGGGCTGCTCCACCACGGACGCGGCGGCGCCGGTCGCGGTTCCCGGCCCGGAGTCCGGGCGGGCCGCCCGGCGTGGCCGCCGAACCGCACCGAACCGCACAGCACCGCACCGCACGGGAAGCCGGACCACACCCGGCCCCGGACCCCGCACCGACCCCGCACCAACGTCCCGGCCGACGTCCGCTTCGGCTTCCGGACCGACCGTCGACCGGGGTGACGCCGTGATCGTACTGTGCGCCGTGGCGTCCCCCGGCCGGAGGGAGGACCGGTGGGAGCGCCGTGGACGCCGACCGGAGGACCCGGCGCCCCTGAGGGAGGTGAGCGGGGTCCCGCGCCGCCGTCGGCGGGAAGTCGGGAAACCGAAAACCGAGAACCCGGAAACCGGGTATCCACGCAACGCGGGTACCCACACGACGCGGGAATTGACACGACGCGGGAATCCACGCGACGCCGGAGGTCCCGGGCGCCCCGGCGTACCCGGGGTCCTGCGCCCCGACCCGCGCCCCTTAAGGGCGACGCGACGTCACACGGCCGTACGGCTAACGCAGGCCGGTCGGGCGGCGCAGTGCCGCCTGGATGAGACGGTCCACCAGCTCCGGGTAGTCCACGCCGGTCTCCTGCCACATCCTCGGATACATGGAGATGGGGGTGAAGCCGGGCATCGTGTTGATCTCGTTGATGACGAAACCGCCGTCCTCGGTGAGGAAGAAGTCCGCGCGGACCAGCCCCTCGCAGGACGCGGCCTCGAAGGCGGCGACCGCGAGGCGGCGCACCTCGGCGGTCTGCTCGGGGGTGAGCGGAGCGGGCACGATCCCGGACGCCGAGTCGATGTACTTGGCCTCGAAGTCGTAGAACTCGTGGGACTGCACGGGCGGGATCTCCGCCGGGGCGCTGGCGCGCGGCCCGTCCTCGAACTCCAGCACCCCGCACTCGATCTCCCGGCCGCGCAGCAGCGCCTCCACCAGGAACTTGGGGTCGTGCCGCCGCGCCTCCTCGATCGCCTCGTCGAGCCCGGAGAGGTCGTCGACCTTGGTGATGCCGATCGAGGACCCGGCGCGCGCGGGCTTGATGAACAGCGGCCAGCCGTGGTCGCCGGCGAAGTCGATGATCTTCTTGCGGACGGCGGACGGGTCCAGTTCCCACTCGCGGGGGCGGATCACCGCGTAAGGGCCGACCGGCAGCCCGAAGGAGCTGAAGATCCGCTTCATGTAGTCCTTGTCCTGGCCGATGGCCGAGGCGAGCACGCCGGAGCCGACGTAGGGCACGCCGGACAGCTCCAGCAGCCCCTGGATGGTGCCGTCCTCGCCGTACGGGCCGTGCAGCACCGGGAAGACGACGTCGACCTCGCCGAGGGCCTTGGGCACGGAACCGGGTTCGCTGTAGACGACCTCACGGCTGCCGGGGTCGACGGAGAGGACGACCCCGCCGTCGGTGGAATCGGCGAGCTGCTCCACGCTCGGCGTACGCCGGTCGGTGATCGCCATCCGGTCGGGTTCATCCGCGGTGAGCGCCCACCGGCCGTCCTGGGTGATGCCGATGGGCAGGACGTCGTACGCCGTACGGTCGATGGCGCGCAGCACGGCACCGGCGGTGACCACGGAGATTCCGTGCTCGGAGCTGCGCCCGCCGAAGACGACTGCCACCCGCGGCTTGCGCGGCGGCTGCCCGGGGCTCTGCGGACCAGGGCTCTGGGAGAGGTTCTCGGTGCTCATATCGCGTTGAGCGTACCTGCTGGTCCCCCTGGGGTCAGCGCTCGCGGCGCGGTGCGCGCGTCAGTGGCGTTCGGGACCGGCCCGGGGTCGCGCCCCGGGGGCCGGGCCCTCGTGTTCGGCGCGTCAGTGGCGTTCGGGCTTGGCGGAGCGTGACATCAGCTCCTTGAGCGCGACCACGGGCGGCTTGCCCTCGTGGACGATGCCGACGACGGTCTCGGTGATCGGCATGTCGACCCCGTGCCTGCGGGCCAGATCGAGCACCGATTCGCAGGACTTGACGCCTTCGGCGGTCTGGCTGGTGACCGCGATGGTCTCCTGGAGCGTCATGCCCCTGCCGAGGTTGGTGCCGAAGGTGTGGTTGCGGGAGAGCGGGGACGAGCAGGTCGCCACCAGATCGCCGAGTCCGGCGAGTCCGGAGAACGTCAGCGGGTCGGCGCCCATGGCGAGGCCGAGGCGGGTGGTCTCGGCGAGCCCCCGGGTGATCAGCGAGCCCTTGGCGTTGTCGCCGAGGCCCATGCCGTCCGCGATGCCGACGGCGAGTCCGATGACGTTCTTCACCGCGCCGCCGAGTTCGCAGCCGACGACGTCGGTGTTGGTGTACGGGCGGAAGTAGGGGGTGTGGCAGACGGACTGGAGCCGCCGGGCCACGGACTCGTCGCCGCACGCGACAACGGCGGCGGCGGGCAGCCGCTGGGCGATCTCCTTGGCGAGGTTGGGCCCGGTGACAACGGCGACCCGCTCGGCGGGCACCCCGGCCACGTCCTGGACGACCTCGCTCATCCGCTTGGCGGTGCCGAGTTCGATGCCCTTCATCAGGGATACGAGGACGGTGCCGGCGGGCAGCTCCGGCGCCCAGGCGGCGAGGTTGCCGCGCAGCGTCTGGGAGGGGACGGCGAGGACGGTGAAGTCGGCGCCGCGCAGCGCCTCGGCGGGATCGGTGGTGGCCCGCAGGGTGGGCGGCAGCTCGATTCCCGGCAGATAGTCGGGGTTGGTACGGGTGGTGTTGACGGCTTCGGCGAGTTCGGCGCGGCGGCCCCACAGGGTCACCTCGCAGCCCGCGTCCGCCAGCACCATGCCGAAGGCCGTTCCCCATGAGCCGGTTCCGAAGACGGCTGCCTTGGCGGGGTGTGTCACATCGTTCCTTCCCCTGCGGCCTTGCGCCGCTGTTCTGCGCGTGCCCTGCGGTTGTCGTACGGCTCGGCCGGGGCCTTCGCGCCGCGTACGTCCTCAAGGAGTGCGGTGATCTCCGCCATGATGACCTCGGTCGCCTCGCGCAGCACCTCGGGGGTCGGCTCCAGCTCGTAGAACCGGGAGAGGTCGACGGGCGGCCCGGCCTGCACGATCAGCGTCTTGCGGGGGAACAGCCGCAGCTTGTTCTCCTGGGCGTACGGCGGCACGGCGAGATTCGCGCCCCACTGGGCGACGGGAATGACGGGCGGCCTGGTGAGCAGGGCGACCCGGGCGGCGCCGGTCTTGCCCGCCATGGGCCACATTTCGGGGTCGCGGGTGATGGTGCCCTCGGGATAGAAGGCGACGCATTCACCGCGCTCAATGGCGGCGACGGCGGCCCGGAAGGCATCCAGCGCATTGGTGGTCTCGCGGTAGACGGGGATCTGTCCGGTGCCGCGGAGCATCATCCCGACGAAGGAGCCCCGGAACAGGGCAGCCTTTGCCAGAAAGCGCGGCACCCGTCCGGAGTTGTACTGGAAGTGTGCGTACGAAAGGGGGTCGAGATACGAGTTGTGATTGACCGCGGTGATGAATCCGCCGTCGGCCGGAATGTGTTCCATTCCCCGCCAGTCCCGCTTGAACAGAACCAACAGCGGCGGTTTTGCGATGACCGCCGCCAGGCGGTACCAGAAGCCGATTCTACGGCGGGACACACGGACACCCTTTCGCTACGGCCGGGTCCGGGCCCGGCTGCCGGGGGTCAAGTGTCGCCCCAGGCCCCTGGTCTGTCGAGCACACCGTACGCCCCGGTCACCGGACCGGCCTCCGTATTGTCGCCGGGCCGGGCGACAATGGAGCGCGATGCGCATGGACGGAGAACTCGTCACGAACACCGACCCGACGGTCCGCTGGTCCCTGGTGATCCCGCTGAAGCCGCTCGTCCTGGCGAAGAGCAGGCTGGCGGCGACGGCCGATGGGATCCTGCGGCCGAGGCTGGCTCTCGCCTTCGCCCAGGACACCGTGGCGGGGGCGCTGGCCTGCGCGGCGGTGCGGGATGTGGCAGTTGTCACGGACGATCCCCTGGCCGGGGCGGAGCTGGCGGCACTGGGCGCGCGGATCGTGCCCGACACTCCGGCCGCGGGTCTCAACCCGGCACTGGCCCATGGCGCGCGGGCGGTGCGCCGACTGCGTCCGGGGGCGGCGGTGGCCGCTCTGAACGCGGATCTGCCCGCCCTGCGACCGCTTGAATTGGCGCGGGTCCTGGCGTTCGCGGCGGGATTTCCCCGGGCTTTTCTGGCGGACGCGGCCGGTATCGGTACGACATTGCTGTCGGCGGCCCCCGGGGTGGAATTGCGGCCCGGATTCGGCGGCCCGTCCCGGCGCCGGCATTCGGCTTCGGGCGCCCTGGAAATCCCGCTCGGCACCGTCGCTTCGGTGCGCCAGGACGTCGACACCGGGGACGATCTCGCCGCCGCCCTGGCCCTGGGGGTGGGCCCGCACACGGCGGCCCGGCTGGCGGCGCACGCCCTCAGGGACAGGCCGTAGGCTGACGGCCATGCACGCCACCTCGTACACCTACGACGCCGAGACCCGTACCGGAAGTGTGCTGCTCGACGACGGCACCCCGGTGGAGTTCGACGCCGCGGCCTTCGACGCGGGCGGTCTGCGGCTGCTGCGGCCGGGCCAGCGGGTCCGCCTCGAAACGGAGGGCGAGGGCGCGAACCTCCATATCACCCTGGTGACGCTCCAGACCCTCTGAGCCCCGCCCGCCACCCTATTAAGCCCCGCCTGGGGGCACCTCCCAGGCGAAGCTCTGGGGGAGATTGAGGCGCGGGGTCTGGGGCAGCGCCCCAGCGGAGAACCCGCGCCGGACAGGGACCCGGGGCACAGGCCCCCGGGATCCCGCGCCCCGCGCTCAGCCGCGGCGGCGGCGAGCCGTACCGAACAGCGACCGGGAGATCTCGCGGCCGAGCTGCGTCCCCACCGACCGCGCCAGCGAACGGAACACCCCGCTCCCCACCACCTGCCGCACCAGCGACCCCTCATCGGCGTCCTCCGCGGCAGCGGGAGCCGCCTCCTCCCGCTCACGCGCAGGCTCACGCCCAAGCTCACGCGCAGGCGCAGGCGCCGCCACCGAGCCCCCCGCCGCCCCCGCCGCCAGCCGCTCGTACGCCGACTCCCGGTCCACCGCCTCCGCATAGCGCCCGTACCGAGGCGACGCCTTCACCGCCGCCTCCAGCGCCCCCGCCTCGATCGGCCCCATCAGCGACCGCGGCGCCCGCAGCCGGGTCGCGGCGACCGGCGTCGGCGCCCCCGTCTCGCTGAGGACGGTGATCACCGCTTCCCCCGTGCCGAGACCGGTCAGCACCTCCTCCAGGTCGTACGCCGAGTTGGGGAAGGTCCGCACGGTCGCCTTAAGGGCCTTCGCGTCCTCGGGGGTGAACGCCCGCAGCGCGTGCTGTACGCGGTTGCCGAGCTGGGCCAGCACATCGGACGGCACGTCCTTCGGCGTCTGGGTCACAAAGAAGACCCCGACGCCCTTGGAGCGGATCAGCCGGACGGTCTGGGTGATCGACTCCAGGAACGCCTTCGTCGCACCCGTGAACAGCAAATGCGCCTCATCGAGGAAGAAGACCAGCTTCGGCTTCTCCACATCCCCGACCTCCGGCAGATCGTGGAAGAGATCGGCGAGCAGCCACATCAGAAAGGTCGAGAAGAGCTGCGGCTTGTCCTGCACGGCGGCCAGCTCCAGTACGGAGACCAGCCCGCGCCCGTCGGGCGCGGTCCGCAGCAGCTCGCCGGTGTCGAACTCGGGCTCGCCGAAGAAGCTCCCCGCGCCCTGCTGCTCGAACGCGGTGACCGAGCGCAGAATCACCCCGGCGGTGGCGGCCGAGAGCCCGCCGAGGGTCTTCAGCTCGCCCTTTCCCTCCTCGGAGACGAGAAAGGCGACGACGGCCCGCAGATCCTTGAGATCGACCAGCTCAAGCCCCTTGGCGTCGGCGTAGTGGAAGATCAGGCCGAGGGACTGCTCCTGGGTCTGGTTGAGCTGGAGCACCTTGGCGAGCAGTACGGGCCCAAAGCTGGTCACGGTCGCCCGTACGGGAATGCCGGGCCCGATCCCGCCCAGCCCGTAGAACTCCGCCGGAAACCCCTCCCCGGCCCACTCCTGCCCCACCTGCCCGGCCCGCTCCCGGACCCGGTCGTTCGGCTGCCCGGGGGCGGCGAGCCCGGAGACGTCCCCCTTGATGTCGGCGAGGAAGACGGGCACCCCGTTCGCCGAGAGCTGCTCGGCCATCAGCTGGAGCGTCTTGGTCTTGCCGGTACCGGTCGCGCCCGCGACCAGACCGTGCCGGTTGATCATGGCGAGGGGAATACGGATGGGGGCGCCGGCCAGACACTCCCCGTCCCACAGCAGGGCGCCCAGGTCGAGTGCGGCACCGGTGAGGGCATACCCCGAGGCGATTTCCTGGGCAGGCTTCGGCAGGCTCTCGGCCATGAGGGACCCCTGTTTTCCCGTTTTGCTGAGTTTTGCCCAGGATCGCACTCCGCCGCCTTGGCTGCGCCCGGAGCCGCTCGCCCGGTAGGCTTTCCGTGTGATCTTCAAGCGCATCGGCAACGGACGGCCTTACCCCGACCATGGCCGGGAATCCACCCGGCAGTGGGCGGACGTCGCGCCGCGCCCGGTCCGCCTCGATCAGCTCGTGACCACCAAGGGCCAGCTCGATCTCGAAACGCTGCTCGCGGAGGACTCCACCTTCTACGGGGACCTCTTCGCGCATGTCGTGAAGTGGCAGGGCGATCTCTATCTGGAGGACGGCCTGCACCGCGCCGTACGAGCGGCGCTCCAGCAGCGCCAGGTGCTGCACGCGCGCGTCCTCGAACTGAGCTGAGCCCCGAGCCGGGGCCCCCGGGCCGAACCGGGCGCGAGTTGAACCGGGGTCCGCGAGCCGGGCGCGAGCCGGGCCGGGACCCCGTCGACTGACCCTTTCGGGCCCTTTCGACGACCGTACGGACGCAATCAGTTGATCATCTTGTAGGCATGGCCCCCGGGTCGCACTACGCTGCGCCCATGAGCATGCTCACTCCCCCCGGCATGGGCGGAAAGTACCGCATCACGGGCGACAAGTACCCGCGAATGCGACGTCCGCGCAATCGCCGCAGGATCGTGTTGGCGGTCGTGGCCGCCGTGGCCGCCCTCGGGCTGGCCGGGTGGGGAACCCTCCAGCTCATCGATGTCTTCACCGGCGACGGCACGACATCCACGAGCCGCGCGTCGGACTGCAAGCCCGCGCCCAAGGGATCGGCCGCGCCACCCGTCGCCGCCGTGAACCTCAAACCGGGCCAGATCACCGTGAACGTCTACAACGCGACCCCGCGCGCGGGCCTCGCCAAGGCGGCGGCGGACGAGCTGAAGAAGCGCGGCTTCGCGATCGGCAAGGTGGGGAACGCGCCGGAGGCGTACGACAAGAAGGTGCCGAGCGCGGGAATGCTGCTGGGGGCGCCCACCGCGGCGAAGGGCTCCTTCCAGCTGCTCGGCACCCAGCTGAAGGGCGCCACGACGAAGACCGACGCCCGGACCACCGCCGATGTCGACCTCATCCTGGGCACCGCCTTCACCGCACTGTCCCCGAAGCCGGCCGCCGACGCCGCCCTGGCCGCCCTGGCACGGCCGGCACCCGCCACCAAGCCCAAGTGCTGATCCCGCACCCAGCGGGCCCGCGCCCCCGGGAGGGGGGCCTGTCTGAGGGATCGGACAGGCCCTAGGGCCTCTCGTTTGGATCTTGCTGGGCTCGCGTGCCCTGGCACCGCACTCC
>NZ_JBSGUP010000195.1:0-12621 GCF_053607985.1 Streptomyces sp. NPDC055078 | reverse complement strand
CCCCACACCTTCGGGTGTGGGGCCTCTTCGGCTCTCCGTTTCGGCGTCTTCGTTTCGGCTCTCCGTTTCGGCTCTCCGTGCGGAATGGGCCCGCCGCCGTGGGATGGGCCCGCGTCATGCCTTACGGGCTGAGTGCCGGGCGCCCGTGCGGGCCTCCGGGCGCCAGATCCAGGGGTGCGCGTCCGCGCCCATGCCGACCGCCGTGGCGCCGTAGGAGCCCGACAGCATGGTGGGGGTGTCCACCGGCACGGTGCCCTGAGTGCGCGTCAGCGTCGCCCCCCGTACGAGCAGCTGCATCCGCCCGCGCAGATCCCGGCTGAGCAGCGCCGGGCCGTTCGGGGTCGTGGCCGCGCGCACGGGGCCGTAGCCGAACAGCCGTATCCGCCGGCCGCGGGTGCCGTCGGGCCGTACGGAAGTGATCGCGGCGGCGGCGGGGCCCCGGTAGTAGAGCTGTACGCCGCCGTCGGGGGCCACCACCGCGGCGACCGGCTCCCCCGGCCGCCGAGTCGCGCTGTCCGCCACCAGCGCCACATCACCCGCGGGGGTGTCCTGCGCCCAGTGGTGCACGGAACCGCGTCCGGCCGCGAACACATGGACCAGACCCGCGCCGTCCACGACCGCCGAGAGACCGTCCTGCACCTCGTCGCCGCCGAGTTCCCGCCAGCCGTCCCAGCGCCCGTCCTGGGCCCGTACCCGCGTACTGATGCCGCGACCTGAGTCGCGTACGAAGAGATGCACCCGGCCGTCCGGGGCGGTCACCGCGACCGGCACACCGATACGGCGGCCCCGGTCGTCGTCGCGCTCCGGGTTGCCGAGCCCGCTCCAGGCCAGGAACTCCCCGCCGGGTGCCCGCTGTTCCAGGAGCACTATCTCCCGCCGGTTCGGGGCGCCCCGCCCGCCGAGTTCGGCGAACCGCAGCCCGAACAGCAGCTGCCGCCCGTCCGGGAGGACCGCCGAGCCGAGCGCGGGCGCGAGCGGGCCGCCCCCCAGATCGTCCGGGGCGCCCCACTCCCCGCTGCCGGGCCTGCTCTCCCGCCAGCGCACCGCGCGCAGCCCCAGTACCCCGTACGCGGCGAGCCGCTTGTCCGGTTCGACGCCGACGGCGGTCCCGGCGCCCGGATAGCGGTGGACGGTGGAGCGCACCCACCCCTTGCGGTTCGTCAGCGGACGGTCTCCGCCGACGCTGTAGTCACCGCAGCCGGACGCGTTGCCGCAGTCCCAGTCTGGGGCGCCGCCGTAGGGCACCAGATGGCCGGCCTTCTCCTTAAGGACCTGCGGCGGGAGGTTCTTGGGCCAGTGCCGGTTGTAGTAGCCCCGGAAGGCGTTGGTGACGAACCCGGGCACCTGTCCGCCGTCGGCCGTCGCCTCCGCCACCCAGCGCACCATCGCCGCCCAGCTGAAGGACGCGACGGCAGTGTGGTCGCCGTGGTCCGAGTACCCGGGCTGCTCGCTGTCCCGCCTGCGGGTCCGCTCGTCGCTGTGCTGCATGTCCGGGTCGGGGTCCAGGGTCTGGATCACGGTGGGCCGGTACTGGTCCATCAGCCCCACGAGGACGTCTATCAGCTCGTCGTAGTCGTAGCCGACGGTCCTGCGCAGCGGGGACTCCTTGGCGAGCACGGTGTGCAGGCCCAGCGCCCGGTCCGCCCAGAGGCTGGGCAGCGCCATCCAGCGGCGGCGCGTGTGCATCGGCAGATTGAGGAAGATCAGCTCGACCCTGCGGTTGCCGTTGGTCAGCGTGTTGATCTCGGCGAGGTGGTCGCGCCGCAGGGAGACGACGCCCTTGGTCCAGGGGGTGAACTTGTCGAGCCCGATGAGGGTCGCGTACGCCTGCCGCAGCCCCTGGTGGCGGGCGGAAGAGTAGGCCGGGGGGTCCGCGTGCGCGGTGCGCTGCCCGGGGACGTGGTTCTTTCCGGTGTGCTCGCCCGCCGTGACGTACACGGAGACGAGAGGCACCCCGCCGTCGAGCATCCGCTGGGTGTCCGGGTTCATGAAGTACAGATCGTCGTCCGGGTGCGCGACTATCTGCATCAGCTGCGCCCGCCGCGAGCGCGCGATGCGCATGCCCGGTGCCGGATCCGCCGCGGGTATCGCCCGCTGTGGCGCGGGCACGGAGCACCCGTTGAGCGCCCCGGCCCCGACGGTCGCCCCGAGCGCGGTGAGCACCCCGAGGAGGGTGCGACGGGTGGGTTTACGGCGTTTGCGGCCCGGCCGGTCGTCGGGCTCCTCGCTGATGCGGGCAGCCGTCATCCGGGCAGGAACAAGTCCGTCGTTCACGTGGGTGTGTGCTCCGTCCGCTTCCCCCCGCAGCGGGCGGGCGTTGGCTGCCGCCATCTGCGTGCTGTGGTGTGTTCTGGGGCGAACGGGCTGGTCAGACCCGTTCGCGAACAACTAGACGGATTATCGACATGCTGGGTTGCCTCGGAGTGTGTGCACAGTTCATCCGACCGGGGCGCGCGGGGGTGTTGGGGGGCGTGGGCGCGGTCGCCGGGCGTCGGGCCGAATGCCTCGAACGCCGGCGGGTCTTGATCTACTGGCGCTGAGATGTCCCGGACAGCTCGGACGGCGCAGCTGCCTCTACGACGACGAGGCCGCCGCGCTGCACGAACTCCACCACCCCTACCTCGCCGCCAACGGCCTGCGGGAAGCGGGCCTGCACCATGAGATCTACCTCAGTGACCCCCGCAGGACCGCGCCCGAGAAACTGCGGACCGTCCTGCGCCAACCGGTGCAGCACATCGGCGAGTAGCGGCCCCCCTGCGGGCTGTCACGAACCCGCCCGCCTCACCATCCGTTGCCTCACCTGCCGCCTCACCCGTCGAGGAACTCCCCACACCGGTACGGACCCAGTACGTCGCCCTCGGGCGGGCGCAGGGTGACTTCGACGTCGTCGGCTCTGACCTTCGGGTCGAGTACGGACTGGGCGCGCGCCAGCGTGCACACGAGCTGGCCCGTGCCCTGGTCGCGCCCCGTCGCCGCGTAGGGCTCTTCGAGGCGCACCGTGACGCGGGTGCCCTTCCCGGCCACCGAGTAGCCGCCGAGCTGGACGAGGGAGGTGAGCCCGGCGCTCTGTTCGGCGAGCGGTACCTGGGCGTGCAGCAGTTTCACCACCGAGCCGAGGTCCTTGATCTCCTCGTCGAGCAGGGGCACTCCGCGCAGCCCGCTCGCGGACACGTAGTACAGCCGTACGCCGCGCGTCAGCCCGGACGCGGGCTCGCCCGCGTCGACCACGCCGGTCGGCTGGACACCGCAGCCCATCAGGGCGACCCCCAGGACGGCGATCACGCCCCACTGCCTGACCTTCACTCCGTGCCTTCTCTCGTACGTCGCAGGGGCAGCCGCAGGGTGAACACCGCGCCGCGCCGCGATCCATCGCGCGCATCGGCCGTTGCGTCGGCCGTTGCGTCGGCCACGGCGCCCATGTGGGCCGTATCGGATACGTCGGCCACGTCGGCCACGGCGCCCGTATCGGATACGTCGGCCACGTCGGCCACGGCGCCCGTATCGGATACGTCGGCCACCTCGATCGTGCCGCCGTGCAGCCGCGCGTTCTCCAGCGCGATCGCCATGCCGAGCCCGCTGCCCTGCCCGCTGCCCTGCCCGCGGTCGTCGGCCGCGTCGCGCGTGCGGGCCGCGTCCGCCTTGTAGAACCGGTCGAAGACCCGCTCCCGCGCTTCCGGCGGCAGCCCGGGACCATGGTCGGCGACCACCAGCGTCACCCACTCCTCGTCCGCCCTGAGGGCGACTTCCAGGGTCACGGTGACCGGCGGGGCCCCGTGCCGCAGCGCGTTGCCCACCAGATTCGCGACGATCACATCGAGGCGGCGCCGGTCGACCACCGCCCGGACGCCCTCAGGGAGGTCCAGCCGCACCCGGTCCGTCCAGCCGCGCAGTGCCAGCGACGCCCGTACGGTGTCGGCGAGGTCGGTCTCGGCCGCGTTCAGCCGTGCGGCCTTGGCGTCGAAGCGGGAGATCTCCATCAGGTCCTCGACCAGCCGGGACAGGCGCTCCGTCTCCGCGCCGACGGTACGGGCGGCCCGCGCCGCGTCCGGCGGGAGCTGGTCGGCGTCCTCCTCCAGGACGGTCGCCACCATCGTCATCGCCGCCAGGGGCGTCCGCAGTTCGTGCGACACGTCCGCCACGAAGCGGCGTGCCTTCGCCTCCTGCTCGCGCAGTTCCGCGTCGGAAGCCTGGAGCGCGTCGGCGGTCTCGTTGAACGTCCTCGCCAGATCGGACAGTTCGTCGTGCCCGGTGACGGCGACCCGGCTGCCGAGGTCACCGGCCGCCAGTTCGCGGGTGGCCCGGCCCAGCTTCCGTACGGGACGAAGGACCGTTCCCGCGGCCAGCAGCGCCAGGACGGCGGCCAGCAGCACCACCGGCACGATGCCCGCCCGTACGGAGTCCAGCAGGGCGGCGGTGTCGTCGCTCTCGGCCCCCAGATCGCTGATCGCGAAGACTTCCAGACCGGAGTCACGGCGGTCGCCGTCGCTGTACGTCACGGGCAACCCGACGACCAGATAGGGCTCGCCCCGCCACATCACCCGCTGGAACCGGGCCCCGCCCCCGGCGCGTACGGCGGCGCGCAGCTCGGGCGTGATCCGGCTCTCCGTATCGGCGTATGTGTCGGATACGGCGACGAGATCCTCGAAGCGCGCCACCACCGTACGGTCGCCGACGCCCACGCCCTCCGAGACCTCCTCGGCGAACCGGGACAGCGACCGCTGGTCGGGCGGTATGTCGAAGTCGGCGGCGACCGTGGCGACCCGCTCCCGGAGATCGTCCACGGCGGCGTTCTGGGTGCGCTGGAGGACGGCGGTGCGGGCGTCCCGGTAGGCGAGGGCGGTCGCGGTCACCGCGCTGACGAGGGCGACGACGACGAAGGCGACGACGAGCCGGACGCGCAGTCCGCCGGTGAGCCGCCGGGAGCGCCGCGCCGGGCCGGCGGCGGGCCCGCCTGCCCCCGAGCCCGTGCGCTTGCGCTCGCGCCTGCCCGGGCCTTCACCCTTGCCCGAGCCCGAGCCTCCGTCAGCGCCTTCACCCGTACGCCTCATGCCTCGCATACGCCTCGTACGCCTCACAGCGGCCCGAAGCGGTAGCCGAAGCCCCGCACCGTCTGTACGTACTTCGGCTTCGCCGGTACGTCCTCCAGCTTGGCCCGCAGCCGTCCGACCGCCGCGTCCACCAGCCGCGAGTCGCCCAGGAACGTGTGGTCCCAGACGGATTCGAGGAGCTGCTCCCGGCTGAAGACCCGGCCGGGGGAGGCCGAAAGCTCCAGCAGCAGCCGCAGTTCGGTGGGCGGCAGCGCGATCGGGCCGCCGTGCTTGGTGACGGTCAGCCCGGCGCGGTCGATCACCAGCCCGGCGAAGCCCGCGTCCGGCCCCCGTGCCTGCCCGGACGGTTCGGCCCGCCGCAGCGCGGCCCGGATGCGTGCTTCCAGTACGGGCGCGGTGACCGGTTTGACCACATAGTCGTCGGCGCCCGCCTCAAGACCCCGCACGATGTCCTGGTCGTCGCCGCGCGCGGTCAGCATGATCACCGGCAGGGTGGTGGTCCTGGCGCGGATACGGCGGCACACCTCGAAGCCGTCCATGCCCGGCAGCATCAGGTCCAGTACGGCCAGTTCGACCTTCCCCCCGCCGGTGCCGTCCAGCAGGGCGAGGGCTTCCTCACCGGTGGCCGCCGTGTCGACGGCGTACCCGTGCCGGCGCAGCACCAACTCCATTCCGTCCCGTACGGACGCGTCGTCCTCGATGAGCAGTACATGCGGCATGCGGTCGATTATGGGCACGGCGACCGCTGCTCCGCCGCCCCGGCAGACGATGGATGTCCAGGTCGGGGGCATTGTTACGTGCTCATCATGTGGCCATGGAGGGGCCATCACGTGGCGTGGCGAAGGTTTCGGGCATGACCTCGAAGACGGCCCTCCGCGACTCACGCACGCCTTTCCGCACCTCGAAGACGGCCCTCCGCGCCCCGAAGACGACCTCCCCCGGTTCGAAGACGGCCTCCCGCACCTCCGCCCGGCGGCGCCGCCTGACCGCGCTGGCCGCGATCCCCGTCCTCGTCTTCGCGGTGGCGGCCTGCGGCAGCGGTGACGACGACGCGAGCGGCGCGAAGAACCACGGCATCGCCGATGTACCGGACACCTCGTCCACCTCGGCGGGCTCGAAGCCCGCGAAGAGCGACAGCGCCCCCGGCACGCCCGCCGGAAAGAGCGCCTTCTACGACGCGCAGCTGAAGTTCGTCCAGTGCATGCGCGCCAAGGGCGGCTACCAGGACTACCCGGATCCCAAGCTCAGCGGCCATCTCGACTGGTCGAAAGTCAACGAGATCGGCGCCCAGCCGGGCCGCAACGACGGCATCAAGGCGGGCAAGAACAACGTCTGCGTCAACGAACTCCAGGCCGCCATGGCGGCCGAGCCCAAGCGCGACCAGCAGAAGTCCTACGAGTCGATGCTCGCGCACGCCAAGTGCATGCGGGACAACGGCGTCTCCCGGTTCACCAACCCCGTCATGAGCGGCGGTAACGCCGTGCCGGGCGGCGACCCCAACCCGGCCTCCCCGACCATCGACACGGACTCACCGGCGTACAAGCAGGCCCGCGAGGCGTGCGAGACGAAGCTGCTCGACGGTCTGGACGGCATGCAGTGAAGCGCCGCACCACCCTTCTCACACTCGGCGCGGTGACCGTCGCCGCAGCCGTCACCGGGGGCGTCCTGTTCCTCGGCGACGGCGGCGACGGCGGTGACGGCGGGGACACGGGCCCCGCCGGGCGCGTCGGCGACCTGCCGCCCGCCACCGCGACCGTCGTACGTACCGACCTCGTGCGGTCCAAGACGGTCGACGGCAAACTCGACTTCGCGCAGCACCGCCCCGTGAAGTCCGCCGTCGAAGGCACCGTGACGGTGGCCGCGTCCGAAGGGAAGACGCTGCGCAGGGGACAGGCGCTGTACGAGCTGAACGACAAGCCGGTCACCCTCCTCTACGGCCCCGTCCCCATGTTCCGTGAGATGAAGGCGGGCGACCGGGGCAGTGACGTACTCCAGCTGGAGCGCAATCTGCGCGACCTGGGGTTCGGATCGGAGCTGTACGCCGACATCCGGTACGACAAGGACACCGAGGCCGCCGTCAAGCGGTGGCAGAAGTCCCTGAATCGCGACACCACCGGCCGGGTCGGCAGGGGCGATGTCGTCTTCCAGCCGGGCGAGGTCAAGGTGGCCTCGGCCGAAGCGGCGCTCGCCGACCAGGTCGGCCCGGACGAGACCGTTCTGACGATCGCCTCCACCAAGCCCGTCGTACGGGCGCGGCTGGAGCAGACCGACGGCGCGCTCACCTCACCGGGAACCAGGGTCGAGGTCACCCTGCCGAGCGGGAAGACGGCGGCGGGCAAGGTCGCCGGGACCGTACGCCCCGAGGAACCCGCGTCCGGGGGCGGCGGGGGCGGCGGCGCCCAGGAGGAGATCACCGTCGAGGTCGTCCTGAACGGCGGGGCGGGCGCCGCGTCCGGCGAGGACGCCAAGGCGTCGGCGAGCGTGAAGTTCGTCAGCGAGGCGCGCAGGGGAGTCCTCGCGGTCCCCGTCGAGGCGGTTGTCGCCCTGCGCGGCGAGAACGGCGGCTACGGCCTCCAGGTCGTCCAGGGCACCACATCGAAGATGGTGCGGGTGGAGACGGGCATGGCCGCCGACGGGCAGATCGAGGTCTCGGGCCCGGATGTGCGCGAGGGCATGAAGGTCGGAGTGGCGACGTCATGACGCGCGCGTCCGACCCGGCGTCGGTCCTCTCGGACTCCGCACCGCTCTCATCCGGCCCGGTGATCGACGTACGGGACGTCACCAAGTCGTACCCCGGCGGTGTCCACGCCCTGCGCGGCGTGAACCTCACCGTCGAAGCGGGCGAACTTCTCGCCGTCGTGGGCCCGTCCGGCTCCGGAAAGTCCACCATGCTGAACGTGGTGGGCACCCTCGACAAGCCCACCACGGGCACCGTCCGGGTCGCCGGATACGAGGTGTCCCGGCTCTCCGACTCCCGGCTCTCCGCCCTGCGCGCCCGCCACATCGGCTTTGTGTTCCAGCACTTCCACCTGGCGGTGGGGCGCGACGCGGTGGACAACGTCGCCGACGGGCTGCTGTACGCGGGCGTCCCGCTGCGGGAGCGGCGCAGACAGGCCCGGGAGGCGCTCGCCAAGGTGCGGCTCGACCACCGGTACTCGCATACCCTGAACGAGCTGTCCGGCGGCGAGAAGCAGCGCGTGGCGATCGCCCGCGCCCTGGTGGGCGACCCCCGGCTGCTGCTGGCGGACGAACCGACCGGGGCGCTGGACACCGCGTCCGGCGAGATCGTCATGAAGCTGCTGCACGAGCTGAACGCCACAGGCACCACCATCTGCGTGATCACGCACGACAACGAGATCGCGGACTCGCTGCCGCGCCGGGTCCGCTTCAAGGACGGCGAGATCGTCGCGGACTCATGGGCGGGCGGGCGCTCTGGGGCTCGGCGGGAAGAGGCCGGGGCCTGCGGGCACGAGGCCGGGTCCCGCCGGAGCGAGGCGGCGCCACGCCCGGAAGTGGCCGGGCCACACCCCGAAGTGGCCGGCTCCCGTACGGCAGAAGAGGCAGGTTCATGAGGAGCGACCTCAAGCCCGCCCGTCTCTCCCTCCGCGACATCCTCCGCGTCGGTGCGGTCGGCCTTCGCGCACGTCGCGCGCGCGTGGTGCTCTCGGCGCTCGGTATCGCCATCGGGATTGCCACCATGGTCGCGGTCGTCGGCCTGTCCGAGTCGAGCCGCGCGGGTCTGATGGCCCAGCTCGACCGCCTCGGCACCAATCTGCTCACCGCCGAGGCGGGCGACGACCGCGAGGGGAAGGCCATCAAACTCCCCAAGAACGCGGTGGCGATGGTCGAGCGCGTCGGCCCGGTGCGGCACGCCACGGCCACCGCCGAAGTCGACGCCCGTATCCGCCGCAGCGATGTGGTCCCTGAGGAGCGCACCGCAGGCGTCACCACCCAGGCGGCCCGCACCGATCTGCTGTCCGCGCTCGGCGGCGAGGTCGACAGGGGCGTATGGCTGGATCCGGCCCGCGAACGCCTCCCGGTGACCGTCCTCGGCGCGGTGGCGGCGGACCGGCTCGGCATCACCCGTACCGGCGAGACGATCGTGATGAACGACAGACGCGTGGTCGTCGTCGGCATCCTCAAGCCGCTCGAACTGACCCCCAACCTGGACCGGGTGGCCATGGTCGGCTTCCCCGCCGCCGAGCGCTACTTCGGCTTCGACGGCCATCCGACCACCGTCTTCGAGCGCTCATCGGACGCCTCGGTGGAAGACGTACGGGCGGTCCTGGCCCGCACCGTCAGCCCCGGCAACGAGGCCGGCGTCAAGATCTCCCGCCCCTCGGACGCCCTGGCCGCCAGAGCCGCCGCCGACAAGGGCCTGACGACCCTGATGCTCGGCCTGGGCGCGGTCGCCCTGCTGGTCGGCGGCGTGGGCGTCGCCAACACCATGGTCATCTCCGTCCTGGAACGCCGCCAGGAAATCGGCCTCCGCCGCTCCCTGGGCGCGACCCGGGGTGCCATCCGCCTCCAGTTCCTCACCGAGTCCCTCCTGCTGTCCGCCCTGGGCGGCGCGGCAGGCGCACTGCTGGGCGCCGCGGCGACATTCGGCTTCGCCCGCGCCCAGGGCTGGACGCCGGTGGTCCCGCCCTGGTCCCTGGCCGGCGGCCTGGCCGCCACCCTCCTCATCGGCGTGATCGCGGGCCTCTACCCGGCCATCCGCGCCTCCCGCGTCCATCCGACGGTGGCGCTGAACGCGACGTGAGCGGGTGTACGGGAAGCCCTGAGCCGGGTTGTACGGGACGACCCGGCCCCGGGTCAGCGCAGGTGGCCCGCACACCCGCGAACCGGCCACGCCCGCCGTCCCCCTGGCCGGGGTGGGCCTTTCGCCTGATGAGCCCGGGTACGTAGGTTTGAGCACAGGTTGAGCACAGGTTTGAGCAAGGGACGAAAAGTACTACGGGGGTGGGCCGGTGGCCTGGGACGAATGGACACGCATCAAGGCGGAGGCGGCCGAACGGGGGACCGCCGCGACCCGGCTGAACCAGCTCCCCCCGGACAGCGGAGGCGGCGGTACCGGCGGCGGTACCACACCGGATCTGGCCTCCAGTACGGCGGAGAAGCAGGCGGCGGCCAAGGCGATCAACGACCGTCTGGAGCCCGGCGTCCGCGGCGACGGCAAGCACGCCACGGAGAGCGTGAACGCGGCCGTCAAGGAGTTCGCGGCCCGCGACGGCCACGGCTGGGACACCTCCGGTGCCCTGAAGAAGGCACAGGAGACCTGGGCGAAACAGGTCGGCACACTGCTGGACCGCCTGGCGGCCGAGAAGAGCCTGCTGGGCCGGACCGCCATCGACTTCCACAACAACGAACTCGACATCGCCGCACAGTTGGCCAGGCGCTCCCGGATCGCCCCCGACCAGTGAACGACCGGCTCCAGGGGGACGCGTGCCGACGTACCACGAAGCGATGAGCACCGACCTGGCCACCCTCGGCACCGCCGCCGACAAGTGGGACGAGATGGCGGGCCGATTCAAGAAACTGGAGGACGCCTACGAGCGGGAGGTCCACGGCATCTCGCTGGGCACCTCCTGGCTGGGGCTGACCGCCCAGGCGGCGAACGCCCGCTTCGACGTGACACTCAAGGAGTTCCAGGGCGCCCAGCGCGAGGCCAAGGCGGTCGCCGCCATCCTGCGCGACGCCCACACCCAGCTCACCGACCTCCGCACCCGCCTCACCACGGTGCGCGCCGCCGCCGTCAAGGACGGCATGCGCGTTTCCGACCAGGGCGTCGTCGCCTTCGACACCGAACGCCTCACCGACACCCAGCGCGCCGCCTACGTCCACACACCCGACTACCAGGAGGCCGCCCGCGCGAAGGTGACCGAGTGGGCCGAACGCCTCGGCCAGGCCCTTAAGGCGATCACCGCCGCCGACGACGGCATCCGCCTCGCCCTCGCCGCCGCCGTCCTCGACACCGATTTCTTCGACGGCACCCTCAACGGCTTCAACCGCCAGGCGACCGAGGGCCCCTACCCCTCCCTGGAGGAGGCCGGCAAAGCCGCCGCCATGCCATCGGACCGCGCCAAGGTCGCGGACTGGTGGCGGGGCCTGGCTCCGGCGACGCGGGGCGTACTGCTCCAGGAACGCGGCGACGAACTGCGGGCGGCGGGGATCATGGACCCGCAGTACGAGTGGACTTCGCCTGATCCTGGGTCGGGGGAGTTCGATGTGGAGAAGCCCACGGCACGGGATATCTGGCTCCACGCCCAGGCTCTCGGTATTGCGACAGCCGGAGATATCAAAGGGGAAGTCGGGGCATCACGCAATATGGAGCACTACCTCCGAGCCACCGGCGAACCCCTGAAACTCGACGTGGACCGGATGCTGCACGACGATTCCGGGTTCCGGTCAGAAATCGAGCGGGAGCATCTGGCGCGCGGACAGGACGCCTGGCGGCAGAAGGCATTGGACGAGTTCCAAAGGGCCGGAGGAGACAGGCCCGTGGCCGTACCGGTCGAGAGCGACGCCGAGCACCGCACTCTGAGGAGTGGCGAGTGGTTCCACGCGGTCGGGTCCCACGCACAGAACGTCTCCGGGATGGTCACGGTCACACCGGGCACGGACGGCGGCGCCCCCAAGGTCTCACTCGACTACCAGGTGAACGTATGGGACCGCTACAACTGGGACGCGGGCAAGGCGACCAACCTGCCCGGCGGAATCACCATCTCGGACGTGGACATGGGGCGCCTGCACAAAGTGGGGTTCGCCCAGGAGTTTGATATGCGAGGAAGTAGCAGCGCGTACTCCCACGATCTCAACGGCTCCACTCCTCCTGGCGTCGCACCGGGTGACCCGGGGCGTGAAGGCACGCGCGCCGATGTGTCGCGGGGCGAGGAGAAGAACCGATGACGCACAGGCGTAAAGCCCAGCAACGCCGCACCGCCTACCTGGTCACCATCCTCACCACCGGGCTACTGCTCACCGGCTGCACTGCCGGTGAACGCTCTGTGGACAAGGACCGATACCCGGCCTGGCAAAAGGGAGCGGGGGCGCCCGAGGCCGCCGCCTTCATGAAAGTCCAGGTGCCCAAGGGGGCGACGGAAGTGAAAGGCGCCGTGCGGCTCCAGCCGCAGGAGAGGGTGTATCTGCTCGCCTTTCTCACCGACGAGAAGACCGCCGAGTCAATCGCCGCCGATCTGCGCCCCGACCACCCTCTGAAGGCCGAAGACGCGTTCTCCTCACTGAGCGGTGACGGCTTCAAACATCTGGGTCTCACGCCCCCGCAGGACCTCGACAGCGTTCGGTCGGCGACGGCGTGTCCGCCGTGTGTCGGCGATGAACGTCGGAAACACATTCAAGGCGTCGAGATCCATGTGAGTGAGGGCGCGGGTGACCGCGTGCGGGTGTATCTGACGGCGTATTGACCCGGCCCGAGGAGCCGAGCGGTATGGGACGCGGAAGCCCGCTGTGACCAGGGCCCTGGTGCGGCACGAGAATGGACGGAGTGGGCCGGTCGGCTGTATGCGACCCGCCCACACACGGCTACACCTCGGTGAAGATTTACTCGGCGGTG
>NZ_JBSGUP010000194.1:5931-12639 GCF_053607985.1 Streptomyces sp. NPDC055078 | reverse complement strand
CCCTCCCCCACGCCGTCTTCCCCCGCCTCGACCCGTCCCCCCTGGACGGCCGGGGCGCCCGGCCGCCCTCCGTACGCCGCTGGGTCAATGTGTCCGACCCCGGCGACCTCGTCGCCATCCCGGCGGGCGGCATCGCCCGCGGCTTCCGCGGCGTCTCCGCCGACCACCGCGGCTCCATCCACGCCTTCGACTTCCACCTCGCCGCGAACTACCTGGCCTCCGCGCCGCTGGCCGAGGCCCTTAGGGACGAGTTGTCGCGCGAGCCGGGGGCGGGGTCGCGGGTGCCGTAGGGGTGCCGGCGTACGGCTGGGGCTGCCCGTGGCGTACGGGCCCGGGGGCGCGGGTGCCGTACGGGCCTGAGGTCACCGGCGGCGTACGCCTGAGGTCACCGGCCGCGCTCGGCCCGGGGGCGCCGGTGCCGTACCTCGCACCACACCGTCTTGCCCGCCCCGCTCACCTTCACCCCCCACCGCGCCGCGACGGCATCGACCAGCGCGAGCCCCCGCCCGCGCTCGTCCTCGGGCCCGGCCTCACCCGGCGGCGGCAGCTTGCAGTTGCCCAGGGATACGAGGCGGTGGGGGGAGCTGCCCGCGAGGGTCGGGGCGTCCACACCGAGGGAGGGGAGGGTGATGCCGAGGGAGGCGAGGGCGGTTCGGAGATCGGCGACGCAGGTGTGGACGTCGTCGGCGGGGTGGTCGTTCATGGGGTGCGGGCCTCTCCATTCGTGTGCTCAACGTGACGAATGCCTCACACCGTGGCGCGGAACGGCCTACCGTTGAAGGGTTTCTGACTCCACCGCAAAGACTGTGGAACGGTGACCTGTGGCAGCGCGCAAATGCATCGACGCATCGGCGAGCGTCCCCGAGTTGTCGGCGCGGAGTTGCGCTGGCGAAGAGAACGGGCGGGCCTCAGCCTGAAGAAGACGGTCTAGGGCAGCTTCTACGCGGCGAGCCATCTGAGCGAGATCGAGCTGGGCAACCGACGGATTCCACACGAACTGGCCCGCCATCTCGACCAACGGCTCAAGACGGACGGGTTCTTCGAACGGCACTGCGAGAACGTCCGCAAAGCCGCGCCGAAGGGCGCGCACGCGAAGTACTTCGCACACGTCGCCGAGTTGGAGCCACAGGCACGAACGATCGAGGACTGGAGCCCCGGGCTGGTTCCCGGCATCTTGCAGACCGAGGCATACGCGAGAGCCGTCGTCCACTCCGTCTGTCCAGCCGATCTGCCGGAGCAGGTCGATGCAAAGGTTGACGCCAGACTCCGTCGGGCGACACTCTTCGACGCCCCCGAACGACCGGAGCGCTGGACCATCATCCATGAGTCGGTCCTGCGGCAGCCACTGCTCCCACCTGCGGATATGGCCCACCAACTCGACCACATCACCGCACTCGCCGAGCGTCGGCGCATCGTTCCACAGATCATGCTGTGGAACGCCTCGACCCGTCCCTTCATGAACCTGAACTTGGTCTGTATGCGGTTCCCCGACGCACCGCCTCTCGTCTACACCGAGGGGGCCTATCACGGGCTGTCCATGGACGAACCGGAGCTTGTGGAACCGTATCGGCGAGCATACGAGCGGCTCAGGGCCACGGCGTTGTCACCCGAGGCGTCCCTGGACATGATCCAGTCGGCGGCAGAGGACTATCGAAATGGAAGGCAACCGGCCTGACTGGAGCGCCGCCGTCTGGCGCAAGAGCAGCTACAGCACGGCAGCGGCGGCAACTGCGTCGAGGTCAGCGACGGCCACCCGGCCTCGTCCCGGTACGCGACTCCAAGTCCCCGCACGGCCCGTGGGTCGCTCGGCATATCGCGGCAGGGACTGCGGCCCTCAGGGCGGCCGAGGTGCCAGATCGAGTGCACCCGCCACTGCCCGGCGGGACATTCCCGCAGGCGTTCCACAGGGTTAAGCATCTAAGGGACGTTCGTCCGCGCCGGAACTGCCGAGAGGCCGCCCAGATGCATCAGCGTGAACCTGGCCGAAACGGCAACCAGCCCGATCAGGCCCGCAGTGCCACCCCTGGCCCTCGCCCCGCTCCAGCCAGACTGGACATCCTCACGCTGCAACGCCTGGCGGGAAACGCGGCGGTCACCAAGCTGCTCACGGCGCAGCGGCACGTGCAGGACGAGACGTGCGCCGCCGACTCGTCCGCGTCCAGTGACCCGGCCACCCCGGAAGCGGTCCAGCGCTCCGCCGTCTCCAAGGTGCTGAGCAGTCCGGGCAGGCCGATGGAGGCAAGCGTCCGAAGCGAGATGGAGCAACGCCTGGGCGCGGACTTCTCGTCGGTGCGGTTGCATGACGACACCACGGCCCGAACGTCCGCGGCGGAACTCGGGGCACGCGCGTACACCTCTGGTGAGCATGTCGTCATCGGCGAGGGCGGACGGGACCGGCACACGCTGGCGCACGAGCTGACCCATGTGATCCAGCAGCGTCAGGGACCTGTGGCCGGGACCGACAACGGCGGCGGACTACGGGTCAGTGATCCATCAGACCGGTTCGAGCGCGAGGCCGAGGCCAACGCGCGCACCGCGATGAGCCGCCCGGCACCGACGCCCGATGTCCAGCGCGCCGCTGACGCCCGGGCCCACGAGGAGAGCCCCACGGTGCAGCGCGCCCAAGGGGCTGAATCCGTCCAGCGCGCACCGGGTTCCTCCACTCCCCCGGCGAGCCAGAATCCCGGCACCAACGCCGCGTTCGTCATAACCCCACAACAACAACAAGCCCTCGCTCTCGCCGTGATGGAAAATCTGGGGCGAGAGTACATTGATCGAGCCATACCCGAGCTTTCGAACTGGGCCACGGGCAGCGACGAAGCATTTCCATACACCATGATGAGCCAGAACGGCAGAATGTGGGAAGCTGCGCGCTGGGAAACCGAGCCGACAAGTTATGTCGGGCGGGCGCTCGTCGCTGATAAGTCGAGTAGCCACATGGGCGACATGTCCAGAGAGCGTGGCTCAGGCAAGGAATGGCACCAATCGGTGCAACAAAAAATGGAGGCAGCACTCAAGGAACGAATGCTGCGCCACTACACCCCCAGCGATCGCGTGACAACCATGTTGCAAGGGGGGCGATTCGGCGAGATGAAATCAAAACAGAAGCTTCTTGCGGAGAATCCGACAGCGGACCACAACACGGGAGGATTCGATGAACAGGACCTGGCCAATGACGGATTCGTTTTCTTCTTCATTGAAAAAAAGGACGCCCCCTTCAGGAACACCAGGTTCACTCAAGGAAGCGGTGGACCAGCACGCATCACCCTGCCGATCGATCGCCTGATCCAGAGTGGCTGGATCATGATGAATGACTTCCTTGACCTGGAGTATCCGACACTCCGATCCGACAGTAAGGGGAGCCTGCTTTCCTACCGGCGAGATGATAATCCAGCCAAACCGACTTCCCCTGAGAAGAAAATGCAGCAGACCGGGCGGGAAATCGGGGAGATCTGGAAGGGGTTCCCGGACCTCGACAAAAAGGCAAGAGACCTCGCAGCCGGCCTTTCGGGATCTCTGGCCGGTGGCACGCAGTCCTTCGACACCGAGGATATGATAGAACTCATCCGCGCCCGCAAAGACATCAAGGAAGCCTTCAAAGCTGCAAGCATAGACAAGCGCTATCATGAACTCGCCGATCGACTCAAAAAAGAATTCGCGCAAAGCGTCCAGTACGACCGACAGGTTCGGCGCTTCAAACCCGCCATCCAGAGGTCCGGTTACATGATGGGCGGCGAAATGCGATACATGCATGGCGAACCCGGAGAAAAATCAGGCGATGCGAGAAGGAAGCCTGATGCCATCAAGCGCCATAAAGAGCACCTGCGTGGAAATATCCTGGCCGGAGCACACATCATCCCGGGCCTCGCCTCCCGTGGCGTCCTGGAGATCTCCCGCATCGAAGCACAGGGAGGTCACGAAGCGCTGGTGAAGCGAATGAAAGAAATGCCGGGTGACGCATTGGTCGATATGCTCCTCAAGGACTTTATCCGGCCGCAGGCCATGATTCCCTGGTCGGTGGCCATCAGTCGCGGGGATGTCGAGTACCTGTAGGACCGCCGACTGCCGCCAAGGTGGTATCGACCGGGCGGCCTGACGTAATCGTGAGTCGCTCTGAATGTCGCAGTTCATGGCGGGTTTACCCGCCCGTGAGAGACGCGGCGAGACGAATTCGGCGTTCCGCCTGTTTCCTGACCAGTTGGAGAGTCTCGGCGTTCTTGTCCACGAGCCGCTGCTGGTAGGCCGATTCGACCGCGTACGCGACACCGACCAGATTGACCTTCTTCTTGCAGGCGACATCGGCCTTGGCGGTGGTGATCGCCGCGGGTGAGGAAAGAGCCGCGTCCTCGCAGCCGAGTTGGCTGGCGACGCCGGTCGGGTCCGACACCTCGTACCCGTTCTTCTTCATACAGGCCGACCACTGGGCGAAGACACAGCGAACGCGCGAGTCGTCGCCGGCCTTCGACTGTGTCTCGCCCCGGAGGTTGAAGACGTAGAGGATGTCCACGCTGTCGGGGGTCGGCGCGTACAGCTTGAGGTAGGACTCGCGCATGTCGGTCCTGGTGCCACGGACCCATGTCGGTCCTGGTGCCACGGACCCATGTCGGTCCTGGTGCCACGGACCACGGCGGAGCACATCTGGGGCGTACCGCAGGGCTCCGGCACGGGCATGCTCATCGCGACCGAGACCGGCGCGGCCCGGCAGGTGGCCCGGCTCGCGCCCACGGCGCTGCGCCCGGACCACCCCGAGTATCTGAAGGCCGTGCCGCCGCCCGACCCGAAGGCCCTCCGCGGACATGTCACCTCCGATCTCGACCAGCTCTTTCTGGTGCTCGCGGGGATCTGTCTCGTCATCGGAGCCGTCGGAATCGCCAATACGACCCTGGTCGCCGTACTGGAGCGGACCGGGGAGATCGGGCTGCGCCGGGCACTCGGCGCGCGCGGGCGGCACATCACCGCCCAGTTCCTCGCCGAATCCGGGGCGCTGGGCGCGCTGGGCGGTCTGGTCGGCACCTCGCTGGGGACGATCACGGTGGTGGCCGTGGCGCTGGTACGCGACTGGACGCCGGTCGTCCACCCCGTCACGCTCGCCTCGGCACCGCCGGTGGGCCTGGCCATCGGGGTACTGGCGGGGCTGTACCCGGCCTGGCGCGCGGCCCGGATCGAACCGGCGGAGGCGCTGCGGCACTGAACGGCTCCCGTGGCGTGCGCGGGGCTATCGCGTACCGCGCAGCCGCCGCCGCTCCCCCGTCATGTTCGCGTCGTCCGCCGCCGCCCGCCCGTGTTCCCAGCCCGCCTCGTCGGTGGCGCCCCGGACCCGGGTCGCCGTCGTGCGGGGGAACATCGCTTCCGTACGGGCGGAGACGGCGACGTCCCGGGTCGCCAGCACCGGCAGCAGATCGGCCGCGACGGGTACGGAATCGGCCACCGTGGCGAGGCGCTCGCCCAGCCGGGCGGCGTACGCGAGGAGGAACGACTGGCGGAAGGTCTTCGTACGTCTGCGTCCGGCCGCGCGCTGGGACGCCTCGGCGCGGGTCATGGCGGAGGTGCCCTGGACGAGGAGGGAGGTGTGGAGGAGTTCGACCGCTTCGAGATCGCCTTCGAAGCCGATGACCGTGGAGAAGCCGAGGTCGCTGTTCCAGACGGCCCGGCAGCGGTTCGCGGAGGCGACGGCATCCAGGAGGATCGCCTTGGCGCTCTCGTACGGGGCGTCGACGCCGATCCGGCGGGCGCCCGGGGTGTCCGAGCTGTGCTGGGGCAGTCTGGCGCCGGTGGCGTCGGTCGCCTCGGCTATGCGATGGCGGGCCATCAGCTCCTGCGCCTTGGCGCTGAGGGCCTCGGCCTCCTCCGGGTAGTCGGTGGCCTCGGCCTTGGCGAGGAGGGCGCGTATCCGGTTCAGCATCCGGGGTTCGTACGCGGAGGGGGCGGCGAAGGGGGCGCCGGGCACCGGGCCCACCGGCTCGATCGACGGGAGGCGGATCAGCAGGCGGTACAGCTCCAGTACGGCGGACGCGTACGAGAACCGGTCGGTACGCCACCGGTCCGGGGCCGGTCGCCTTCGGTCCGGGGCCAGCTCGGCGAGCTGATCCCGCCAGCGCGGCGGAAGCGCCTCGTACCGCTTCGACTCGGCCATGATCAGGTCGACGAGCAGGCGCCCGTGGTGATCGTCCAGATCTCGGCGTACGAGGCGGGCGACATCGGCCGGCTGCCAGCCGCGCTCCCAGGCCCGGCGGATGAACTCCTCGCCCCGGTGCCCCAGTTCGGCGTCGGCCGCGGTGTCGGCGGCGAGCAGGGAGGCGCCCGTGTCGAGCGCGGCGTCACCGCCCGCGTACAGCGCCGCCGCCAGCGCGTCGTCCACCGTGCTCATCCCGGCCACCTCCTCGGTCTGCGCCGGCTCCGCAGTCTGCTCGGTGTGCGCCGGCTCCTCAGTCCCGATCATCGCAGCACCGGGAGCGGGTCCGCGCGCGGCACCGGGCCTGGCCCGCGCGCCCTGAGGGATGTGCCGTACGTTCATCGGGGGCGTCCGCTCGTCCACAGGCTGTGGACAGAGGTCCGGCCGCCGACTGTCGCCCCTCACCCCTCGGCCCTCACCCCTCGGCCCTCACCCCTCACTCCTCACTCCTCACTCCTCACTCCTCACTCCTCACTCCTCACTCCTCACTCCTCACTCCTCACTCCTCACTCCTCACTCCTCACTCCTCACTCCTC
>NZ_JBSGUP010000194.1:0-5831 GCF_053607985.1 Streptomyces sp. NPDC055078 | reverse complement strand
ACTCCTGAGGAACGACACGGCACCCCCTCGGGTCGCGTAGCCCCCTCGTCGGCGCAGCGACCCCCTCCTCGCGGCCGGACACAGAAGCGCCCCGGGAGGGCAGGACCCCGGGGCGATTCTCGGCCAGCGCGGCGCGATCGGGCCGCTGTGGCTCACACAGCCGCCACACTCCTCTTCGCCAGCTCGTACGCCGGCAGCATCTGTTCGTGCTCCTCGGAGTCGAGACCGCCAAGATCCAGGACGACCACGCCCTTCGCCGTCGAGAAGGCGATCGACCGCTCCTTCTTGGGAGCGTCCAGGATCTCGCTGGTGTTGAGGTAGCTCACCTCGATCGCTTCGAACGGGCCCGCCTTGCCCTTGGCGTAGACGACATCCGTCTTGTTCTTGGCGTTCTCGGCGAGGAACCCGTCCAGCGCCGCGCGCGCGTCGTCGCCCGCCCGGCCACCGACCCAGACGCGGAGAAAACCGATGTTTCCGGCCGGTTTGGCGTCGATCTCACAGACGAGGGTGACAGGGCCGTTCTCGGTCAGGCCGAACTCCGTGTCCTCCGTGACCGCCTGCGCCGTCCAGTCCTCGGCGAGATCGAAGGTGACGGGCAGGGAGCAGGGCGAGCCCTGGGCGCCGATCGTGCCGCCCTTGGCCGCGACGTTCTCGCCGTTCCCGGGCTTGTCGCTCCGGGCGCTCTCGCCACCCGACGGGTTCTTCGCCGAACTGTCCCTCGTCGCCTCTGTCGTCAGAGCCGAACACCCGGTCAGCACGCCCGCCAGCAGCGCGGCCGGCACCAGTCCCGCGCCCACGCCTCGCACACCTCTACGCACACCCCGTGCCATGTATCCCACCCTTGGTCAGTCCGACAGACGTGGCTGATCCTAGAGAGACATAAGTGTCATCTGAGAGGTGGGAGGTTCGGGAATGGCTGAGAACAAGGACCGGATGCTGGCCGGTGAGTGGTATCTCCCCGACGATCCGGAGCTTGCCTCGGGCACCCAACGGCGCTTCGAGTTGTGCGCCGCGTACAACGCGAACGGCGGGGCGCCCGCCGACGCGCGGGACGCCATTCTGGCTGAATTGCTAGGGTCGGTGGGCGAGAACGTACGTATTCGGCCGCCGTTCCAGTGCGACTATGGCACCTACATCTCCATCGGGGACCGCACATTCGTGAACTTCAACGCGGTTTTTGCGGATGCGGCACCCATCACGATCGGAGCCGATGTCCAGATCGGCCCGAATGTCCAGCTGCTGACCCCGAACCATGAACTGGACACCGAGCGCCGTCGCGCGGGGTGGGAGAAGGCCCAGCCCATCTCCATCGGCGACAACGTCTGGCTGGGCGGCGGGGTGATCGTCTGCCCCGGGGTGACGATCGGCGAGAACACGGTCGTCGGGGCGGGGGCTGTCGTCACCAAGGATCTACCGGCCGGGGTACTGGCGGTGGGGAATCCGGCCCGGGTGATCCGGAAGCTGGACTGAGGGGGCGGGGCTGGGGCGGACGAGGCGCGGGGCGTATCGCGGCACACTGGGGCGGGTGAGGTGTGTGGGGGCGGTGTGGCTCAGGGGTCGTTGTCAGACCTGGGTGCCAGACTCGGATGCATGGGCGGGCGATGGGCTCTGGCGGCGGCGGAGGGTGACGGGGCACGGCTCGTCCCCCTCCGCCCCGACGGCCTGCCTGCGGGCCCCGTTCTGACGGAGCCGGACCTGGTCGGGGCCGTCCGCTCGCGGCCGGAGGTCGAGCGGTGGGTGTGGCGTTCGACGGCGGAGATCTACCCACGGCTGCTGGCGGCCGGGGTCCGGGTCGAGCGGTGCTACGACATCGAGGGCGCCGAGCAGTTGCTGCTCGGCCACGAGGGGCGGCTCGGGGAGCCCCGTTCGGCGGCGGCGGCCCTGGCGCGGCTGCACCACGGCCCCGTACCGCCCGATCCTCCGCAGAGACCGGCCGAGCCGGGGTCGCAGTCCTCGCTGTTCGAGCCGCAGCCGGCGCCCGTCCCGCTGGAATCCCTGCTGGAGGTGTACGGGGAGCAGCTGCGGCGGCACGACGCGGCCGAGCACCCCGGGCGGCTGCGGCTGCTGACGGCCGCCGAGTCGGCGGGGATGCTGGTGGCCTCGGAGATGAACCGCGCGGGGCTGCCGTGGCGGGCCGATGTCCACCGCGAGGTGCTGCGCGAGTTGCTGGGCGAGCGCTATGCGGGAAGAGGCGAGCCGCGGCGGCTGGCGGAGCTGGCGGACGAGGTGTCTGTGGCGTTCGGGCGGCGGATACGGCCGGATCTGCCCGCGGAGGTGGTCAAGGCGTTCGCGGGCGCCGGTATCCGGGTGCGTTCCACGCGCCGCTGGGAGCTGGAGGAGATCGACCATCCGGCGGTGAAGCCTCTGGTCGAGTACAAGAAGCTGTACCGGATCTGGGTGGCGCACGGCTGGAGCTGGCTCCAGGACTGGGTGCGGGACGGGCGCTTCAGACCCGGGTATCTGCCCGGCGGGACGGTCTCCGGCCGGTGGACGACCAACGGCGGCGGGGCGCTGCAGATCCCGAAGGTGATCCGGCGGGCTGTGGTCGCGGACGAGGGGTGGCGGCTGGTGGTCGCCGACGCCGACCAGATGGAGCCCCGGGTGCTGGCGGCGATCTCGCGCGACCCCGGCCTGATGGAGGTCGCCGCGCATGAGCGCGACCTGTACTCCGTGCTGTCCGACCGGGCCTTCGCGGGCGACCGCGAGCACGCCAAGCTGGCGCTGCTGGGCGCGGTCTACGGCCAGACGTCGGGCGACGGCCTGAAGAATCTGGCGGCTCTGCGGCGCAGATTTCCCGCCGCGGTCGCGTACGTCGACGACGCGGCGCGGGCGGGCGAGGAAGGCCGTCTCGTCCGCACCTGGCTGGGGCGCACCAGCCCGCGGGCTGCGGGTGCGGAGGAGGACGGCGAGGCGGGCATCCCGCAGGACGGCCCCGTCGAACCGGACGAGGCCGCGGGACTCACCGAACCAGCCGGGCGGGAGGGCGGGTTCACGCCGGGGTACGCGTCGGCGGACGCGCGGGCGAGGGGCCGGTTCACCCGTAATTTCGTGGTTCAGGGCAGCGCGGCCGACTGGGCGCTGCTGCTGCTCGCCGCCCTGCGCCAGGCGCTGACGGGGATGCGTGCGGAGCTGGTGTTCTTCCAGCACGACGAGGTGATCGTGCACTGCCCCCGGGAGGAGGCGGAGTCGGTGGTGCGGGCGATCCGCGAGGCGGGGGAAGTGGCGGGGCACGTCGCTTTCGGCCAGACGCCGGTGCGGTTTCCGTTCACGACGGCGGTGGTGGAGTGCTACGCCGACGCCAAGTGACCCTGCGCTGAAAGGAGTCGGGAGCACGGGGGCCTCGGGCGGACCTCGGGCGGACCTCGAGGGAGCCCGGGGCGCCGAGGGGAGCCCAGCAGGAGGCAGGGGAGCCCGGGGGCCGGGGTATAGCGGAAGGCGGGGGGCGGAGGCGCACCGGGAGGCAGGGGGCAGGGGGGCTGAAGGCCCGGGGACTCGGAAGACTCCGGGCCCGGGATCCCCGAGTCCCGGAACACCCGAGGTCGGAGGGGTCTTCGACGAGCGTTCGGCCCGGTTCTTCTGGGGCGCGTGAGATGGCTTGAAATAGCTGGGGCGGAAGGAACTACTCCGCCTCGGGAGGCGTATTCATTCCACAGGGACAAGGAAATTGGGGGATTTCTTGATCATGAATCTGTCCGACCTGAATCCGTCCGGCCCGTCTGTCGCCGACATGTCTCCCGGGGACATGTCACTCCCCGGCCTTTCCGCTATCCCCGCCATCCTCGCTATCCCCGGCATTTCCGGTCCTTCCAGCTCTTCCGGCCCTTCTGGTCCTTCCGGCCGTTTCAGGTTTTCGGGTCCCACCGCCCTTTCCGGTCCTACCGGCGGGAATCCACCGGATATCCATGGATCGGCCTTGCGCGCCGGGTGGGGAGCGAGCGCATGAGCACCCCGCCGATTCCCTTCCCCGATGTCGAGCGCCTGGTGGTCGACCATCTGAAGACCCGCCCCGAGCTGGCGGGCATCGTGGTCGACAACCGCACCCCGCCCGGCTTCGACGGCACCCAGAAGGTCGTCCTGGTCTCCCGGGCGGGCGGCGCCTGGGTCGACGACCTCCATCTCGACCAGCCGCTGATCGATCTGGAGAGCTATGGCCCCGACAAGCCCTCCGCGCATCTGGTGGCCATAGCCGCCCGTACCGCGCTGCTGACCGTGCGGGGCACGAAGTACGGCTCGGCGGTCGTCACCGACGCCGCCGAAATGGACGGCCCGCGCTGGCTGCCCGACTACAACCGCCAGGCGGCGAGCCGCTATCTCGCCACCACCCGGCTCTCGATCCGCCCCGCCTGAGACCGGAATCCCGAGGACGGAGTCCGCACATGCCCGGAATGAACCCGAGTGAGATTCGCGTGGCCGGTACCGGCCGCATTCTGACCGCCCCGCTCGGCACCACCGTGCCGGCCGACACCGCCACCGCCTGGGCACCCGCCTGGCGCGACCTCGGTTACACCACGACCGACGGCATCCGGTTCAACAAGAAGGACAAGATCGACCCGGTGGACACCTGGCAGTCCGTGAGCCCGGCCAGGTTCGTCTACTCCGACCGCGATCTGACCGTCAAATTCGCCCTCCTCCAGCTCAATGAGGACACCCTGCCGTTCTTCTTCGGCGGCTCCGAGGTCAAGGAGACCGCGGCGGGATCGAAGCTGTACCGCTACGAGCTGGCGGCGGAGCCCGCGGAGGACGAGCGGATGCTCGGCATCGAGTTCAACGACGGCGACGCCATCCGCTACCGCTTCATCGTCCCGCGCGGCCAGGTCACCGAGACCGAGGAGCTCCAGCTCACCCGTACCGCCGCCGTCAAGCTCGGCCTCACCTTCACGGCGCTCGCGATAGACAACACCGCGCCGCTCGCCGTCTGGCTCATGAACGACCCCGCCTACGTCAAGTAGTCCTCCGCCGCGCGCAGCCGATCCGCCGGCCACCGGAGCCACCGGCACCCGGCCCACCGGCGCCCCGGAACCCGGCGGCGGATCCGCCGGCAGCGGCCGGCAGACGGCACACAGCAGATCAAGGAGACCGCGACCGCCATGCCCGCCAAGTTCAATGTAAACGCAGCTCGCGCCCAACGCCTCGAAGCCCTCGGTCTGACCTGGGAGTTCGAGCTGGACGGGGAGACCTTCCACCTGCCCACCGAGATCCCGCGCCGTGCCGCGAGCACCCTCTCCGCGCTCGACGACAGCGACCTGGACGGTCTGCTCGCGCTGCTGCTCGGCGACGACCAGTACAAGCGGCTGTGCGAGCACGAGCTGAGCGTCCAGGACATCTCCGCGATCCTCACCGCCTATGGAGAGGAGACGGGCCTGGGCGTGGGGGAAGGCTGAGCCTCGGCGTGCTCGTGGAGGAGTACGCCGAGGCGCTGGAGGCGGATCTGCTGCGCTACTACGGGGTCGATCTGCTGGCCTGGTATCGCGGTGAGCTGTCCTCACGGCGGCTGTCGGTGCTGGTGCGCCAGCTGCCCCGCGACAGCGCCTTCGCCCAGGCGCGGGAGGGCGAGGCGGCGCAGTGGTCGCTCACCGACCATCTGCTGGCGGCCGTGGTCGACCATCTGGCCATCGCCAACTGGATGTTCGCCTCCGTCAACCGCGACGAGGACTCCTCCGCGCCGGAAGCGCCTCAACCGGTGCCGAGACCGGGCCTTGACGAGGGGACCGCCGGCGGCCCCGACGGACCCGGCGAACCCGGCTGGGCGGACGGGCACAGCGGGCACGGGCACAGCGGGCACGGGCACAGTGCGCGCGGCGGACCCGGCCCGGCCGAGGGGCCCCATGGGC
>NZ_JBSGUP010000193.1:0-12661 GCF_053607985.1 Streptomyces sp. NPDC055078 | reverse complement strand
CCAGGGACGCGGTCGCCGCCGTCTCGGCGACCGCGCCGAAGACGTCGCCGGTCACTCCCCCGAAGCGCCGCACGCAGTGACGCAGCAGCAACTGGCCCGCGCCGAGGCCGGCGAGGACCGCGAGGGCGCAGGACAGGGCCAGGGCAGGGGCCGGGCCGAGGAGGGCGCCCGCCAGTGCGCAGCCGGCCAGGACCAGTGCGGTGACGGCGAGGGCGGCCCGTACGGGGACGGTCCCGGCGACCGCGGCGCCCAGGCCCTCGGGGCGGGCGGGCGGTACGCCGGGACGGGAGGCGAGGGTGAGGGCGAGGCGGGCGGTGAGGGCGGAGAGGGCCGCGCCGAGGGCGCCGTGGGCCCAGCCCTCCCCGTACAGCTCGCGGAGGGCGGCGACCTGGGCGAGGAGGACGAAGAGCAGGGTGACGACCCCGAACGGGCCGATGTCCGAGCGCTTCATGATCTGCAGCGCGTCATCCGCGGGCTTGGCGCTGCCGAGGCCGTCCGCCGTGTCGGCGAGACCGTCCAGATGGAGGCCGCGGGTGAGAACGGCGGGCAGGGCGACGGCGGCCACGGCGGCGAGCAGGGGTCCGGCGCCGGCCAGACTGAGCAGGGCGCCGGCCGCGCCCGCGCACAGCCCCACGACCAGTCCGGCCAGCGGCGCCCAGAGCATCCCGGCACGGGCCGCGTCCCGGTCCCACCGGGTGACGCGGACGGGCAGCACGGTCAGGGTGCCGAAGGCGAAACGTATGCCGGACAGATCACTCACGGCGGAAGGGTAGCCCGCCGTGATCCCGTATCGACGGTAAATTGCGCATACCGCGCAAATCGGGAGCAGCAGCCATGGGCAACTGGTTCTACCGCAATATCGTCGAGCCGGGAAAGCTCCCGATGCTCCTCGCCCTCGCCTCCTTCGTCATCACGTTTCTGATCACCCGCACCATCACCCGGCTGATCAGGGCGGGCCGGGGGCCCTTCCGGAACATCGGCTCCGGCGGCACCCACATCCACCATGTGGTGCCGGGAGTCATCCTCACCGTCGTCGGCGGCTTCGGCTCGGTCGGCAGCGGGACACGCGGTGTCACCGCCGCTGTCTTCGCGGTCCTCTTCGGGGTCGGCGCGGGACTGGTCCTGGACGAGTTCGCGCTGATCGTCCATATCGACGACGTCTACTGGACCGAGCAGGGGCGCCAGAGCGTGGAGGTCGTCATCGTCGCCACCGCGCTCGCGTTCCTCGCTCTCGGCGGCTTTTCACCGCTGGGGGTCGACACCCTCACCCCGGACGAACGGCAGGACCGTGCCACCCTCATCGGCACCCTGGTGTTCAACTTCCTCCTGGTGCTCGTCACCCTCCTCAAGGGCAAGCTCCGGATGGCCCTCATCGGGACACTGGTGCCCTTCGTCGCGGTGTTCGGGGCGGTACGGCTCGCCCGGCCCGGCTCCCTCTGGGCCAGGCGCTGCTACCGGGGCCGGCCGAAGGTCCGCGCCCGCGCCTGGCTGCGGTCCTACCGCCACGACCGGCGCTGGGACGGGCCGCGCCGCAGATTCCAGGATCTGATCGGCGGCGCCCCCGACCGGCAGCCCGACCGGCAGCCCGACCGGCGGCCAGGGTGACCGCCAGGGTGACGGCCCGAGCGGCTGCCCGGCCGCGACCGCTGACGCGTTCCCCCGGCGCGTTCCCCCGTACGACCGCTGACGCGCTGTCCGCTGACGCGCCGCCCGCCACACCGTCACGGCCGCGCCGAGCGCCAGCGCCCCCGCGATCGCCGCCAGATGCTCCTTGCCCGCGAGATTCGGTTTGACGATCACCTCGACCACCATCGCCGCGATCACCAGCGCCCCCGTGAACCAGGCCCGGAAGCGCCAGCAGACACAGACCCCCAGCCCCACGACCGCCGCCGAAGGACCGGTGTCGACGATCTGCGCGTCGGAGGCGGGCAGTCCGAGCGCGCCGTCGGGGCCCACCGCGATGCCGAGCCGGGCGTACAGGGTCCCGGCCAGGGTCGAGACATACGCCACGGTCAGCGCGGGCCACCGGCCGAGACCGGTCTCCGCGATCCCGAACACCAGCAGCACCTGCGCCAGCGCGCCCCACACCGGCAGATCGAGCGCGGGCACGAACAGCGACAGGGGCGTCCGCAGCAGGGAGAGCCAGAGCGGGTCCTCGGCGCGGACGAAGCCGATGGCGCGGACGGCGCCGTACCCCCACTCCTGGTTCTGCGTCAGCTGGAAGAGCGCGACGAGCAGTACGGCGGCCAGGGTCATCGGGACCGCCCGCCATCCCCGGGTCACCAGGGCCGTCCGCACCGCCGCGTACAGCGGCCCCCACTCACGGCGGGCGAAGGCGTTCACCGGGTGCCCGTGCCCGTGGGGTTCAGTACGCGCAGGGGGCGCCTCCCCGCGTCCGGGGCGCTCACCGGGTGCGCCGCCGGCTCTCCAGATGCCGGCGGTGCAGCCATTTCGGGAGCCCGGGGGCCTCCAGGAACCCTTCGGCGCGGCCCGCCGCGAGACCGATCCGCAGCAGGTCGGCGCTCTTCTCGAAGAGCATGAACCGGGGTTCCCAGATGGGCCGGTACTTGGCGTTGGCACGGTACAGCGACTCGATCTGCCACCAGCGGGAGAAGAAGCTCAGCAGCGAGCGCCACAGCCGCAGCACCGGGCCCGCGCCGAGCCTGGAGCCGCGCTCGAAGACGGAGCGGAACATCGCGAAGTTCAGCGACACCTGGGAGATCCCGATGTCCGATGACCGCCGCAGCAACTCGATCACCATGAACTCCATCAGCCCGTTCTCGGAGTCCCGGTCCCGGCGCATCAGATCGAGCGAGAGCCCCTTGGGCCCCCAGGGCACAAAGCTCAGCACCGCCCGCAACCGGCCTTCGCCGTCGGTGCATTCGAGCATCACACAGCGGCCGTCGCCGGGGTCGCCGAGCCGCCCGAGCGCCATCGAGAAACCGCGTTCGGTGGCCCCGTCGCGCCAGTCGTCGGCATGCCGCAGCAGGATCTCCATCTCCTCGGGCGGGATCTCCTCGTGGCGCCGGACGCGCACCTGGTACCCGGCCCGTCTGACGCGGTTGTACGCCTGGCGCACGCCGCGCATCGCGCGCCCCTCCAGGGTGAAGTCGGCGGTCTCCACGATCGCCTCGTCGCCCAGTTCCAGGGCGTCCAGGCCATGCCGGGCGTAGATGGTCCCGGCCTCCTCGCTCGCCCCCATCACCGCGGGGATCCAGCCGTGTTCGCGGGCCTCGGCGAGCCAGGGGTCGATGGCGCCGGGCCATGCCTCCGGGTCGCCGATCGGGTCGCCGGACGCGAGGGAGACCCCGCCGACCACCCGGTAGGTGACGGCGGCCTTCCCGGTGGGCGACCAGATGACGCTCTTCTCCCGGCGGAGCGCGAAGTAGCCCAGTGAGTCGCGGTCGCCCTGTTTGCACAGCAGCGCACGCAGCCGCTCCTCGTCGTCCTCGCTGAGCGGGTCGACCGCGCGGCGGGAGCGGAAGGCCGCGTACAGCACCGCGAGCAGCAGCAGAGTGGAGAGCACATTGATGACGACGTCCACCCAGCCCGGGGTGGCGATGCCGGGAAAGCGGCTGTCGTCCGCTGCCAGGGACGCCAGCCGCATCAGGCCGTAGCGCCAGCGCTCCAGGAAGGTGGAGCCGCCGGTGGCGACATTGGTGGCGGTGACCAGCAGCGCCGACGCCAGTGAGGCGACCAGCAGTCCGCCGGCCGCCACGGCCCCCGCCAGCAGGGGGTTGGAGCGGTCGCCCACCGCGTAGAACTCCCGCCTGCCCAGCAGCAGCGTGAGCACGAACGCGGCGGTGAGGAAGAGCGAGACCCAGTTCTGGGGGTGGCCGCGGACGCCCGGGGAGACGGCGATGGCGAGGGTGAAGAGCAGCAGGAACAGTCCGCCCAGGACCAGATTGAGGATCCAGGCGGCCCGCTTGCGGCGGCGCATGGTGATCGCCAGGAAGAGGGTGAACACCCCGGAGGCGAAGCCCGCGGTCAGCAGATACGGGGTGAAGTAGTTGTCGGTGTTGTGGCGGTGGAGGTTCTGCCCGAGCGACACCCACACGGCGCTCAGGAAGTTGATGAACGTCACGGCCCGCAGATACCAGACGGCGAAGGCGGCGCCACGCCGTGACCGGACGGTCCCCCGGACGGTGCCGCGGCCCGCCCCTTCACCGAGAACGCGCCCCCCGGACAAACGCTCGCTGGACAAACGGACCTCTCCCATGAAATGCGATGATTTGGGGCATCGCTGGTCATAGTGGTCGAGAGTACGGCCGCCCCCTCAGCGGCGGCCGTACCGGCGCGTCCATCAGTCCGTGTCGCTCCCCGCCGGTTCCGGTACCGCGGCCGATGCCGACGCCGCCGCCGTCTTCGACGCAGACGCAGACTCCGGAGCCGATTCCGGCTCCGGTGCGGTTTCCGTACGCTCCGGCAACTCCGCCGCCAGCGCGGCGGCGGCCTGTACGAGGGGGAGGGCGAGCAATGCCCCGGTGCCTTCCCCCACAGTGACGCCGTGATCGAGCAGCGGGTTGAGCGTCATCCGGTCCAGCGCCTTCGCCTGCGCAGGCTCGCCGGTCAGCTGCCCCGCCAGCCACCAGTCCGGCGCCCGGAACGCCGCACGCTGCCCGACCAGCGCACACGCCGCCGAGACCACCCCGTCGAGCAGCACCGGCATCCGGCGCACCGCGCTCTGGAGCAGAAACCCCGTCATCGCCGCCAGATCCGCGCCGCCCACCGCCGCCAGCAGCTCCAGCTGATCGCCCAGCACCGGCCGGGCCCGCCGCAGCGCGTCCCGGATCGCCGCGCACTTGCGCATCCAGGCCAGATCGTCGATGCCCGCGCCGCCGCGCCCGGTGACCATCGAGGCGTCCGTACCGCACAGGGCGGCGATCAGCGTCGAGGCGGGCGTGGTGCCGCCGACGCTCAGATCGCCGAGGACGACCAGATCCGTACCGGAGTCGGCCTCCTCGTCGGCGATCGCCATCCCCAGGCGTACGGCCTCCTCCGCCTCATCGGCGGTCAGCGCGTCCTCGATGTCGATCCGGCCGCTGCCACGCCGCACCCGGTGGCGTACGACCGCCTCCGGCAGCAGCCCGGGGTCACAGTCCAGGCCCGCGTCGACGATCCGCACCGGCACACCCGTCCGGCGGGCCAGTACGGCGACGGGGCTCGCCCCCTCCAGCGCCGCCCGCACCAGCAGCCGCGCCGAACCGGCCTCCCGGCCCGACACCCCGAGGCCGGCCACACCGTGGTCACCGGCGAACAGCACCACCCGGGGCCGCTCGATCGCCTTCACGGCCGCGCGCCCCTGCGCGGCCGACAGCCACTCGCCCAGTTCGTCGAGCCGGCCGAGCGAGCCCGGGGGGACGGTCAGCCGCTCCCGGCGTTCCTCGGCCGCCCGCCGGATGCCGCTGTCGGCGCGCTCGATCAGATCGGAGAAGTCATCGAGATTCAGCCTGCTCATTCGCCGAACAGTACCGGGTGCCCGGCGGCCTGTTCGGGGTACGGGGTACGCCGGTTCGGGGCACGGGGTCGGGGCACGGGGTCGGGGCACGGGGCCGGGGTTCGGGGCCGGGGTTCGGGGGAGGTCAGCTCCGCAGGCACAGGGCCTGGCCGGCGACCACCAGCAGCAGTTGCTCGCACTCGGCGGCGAAGGCGGCGTTCAGCCGGCCCAGCTCATCGCGGAACCGGCGGCCCGACGCTGTCGCGGGAACCACCCCCGAACCGGCCTCGTTGGTCACGGCGACGACCGTGCGGGAGGTCTCCCGTACGGCCGTGACCAGCGCGTCCACCCGCTCCCGCAGCGCCTCCTCGCCCGATTCCCGCCAGGTCGCGTCGTCCCACGCGCCGACCCGGTCCATCGCGTCGGCCAGCCACAGCGACAGACAGTCGATCAGCAGCGGCGGCCCGTCGTCGGCGAGCAGCGGGACGAGATCGCAGGTCTCCTCCGTACGCCAGGACCCCGGGCGGCGGTCGCGGTGCAGCGCGACGCGCTCCGCCCACTCCGCGTCCCCCTCCCGGCGGCCTCCGGTCGCCACGTACAGCACATCGGGGAAAGCCTCCAGCCGCCGTTCGGCCTCGACCGACTTGCCGGAGCGCGCGCCTCCGGTGACCAGGGTGCGGCGGGGGACGTCCGGCACCGCGTGGTACTCGCCGACGATCAGCGTCGTCCCGTCCGGCACCGCCCGCGCCCCGGCCGCCGCGAGCCTGCGGTCCAGCTCAGGCCCGCCGGGCACATCGTGGTCGAGATGGGCCGCGATCACATCGGTCGTCGCCCCGATCGCCCCGGCCGCGCGCAGCCGGGCCACGGCGTCCGGCCGCCCCACGACATCGGCGACGACCATCTCGTACGCGGCGAGCCCCTCCGCGAGCCCGGCGGGCGCGCCGCCCGGCGGCAGATACAGCAGCCGGTCGCCGTCCGGTGAGGTCACCTCGTACCCCGTACCCGGGTGGTCCATCGGCACCGCCCGCACCCGGTGCCCGCTGATCAGCGTCAGCACCCGGCCGTCCGGCACCCGCCCCGCCGACGGCAGCCCCGCCGGGACATCGACGGCCGGTCCGTCATGGGGGTGGGTGAGCAGGACCTGCCGTACGCCGACGAGCGAGTGCCCCGCCCGCGCGGCGGCGAGGGCCGCCCCCGGGGTGAGATCGAGGAGCAGGGCGCCGTCCACGAGCAGCGCCGTCGCGGACCGCGCGCGGGGGCCGCGGGCGGTCGCGCAGACGGCACACGGGCAGTCGGGCCGGGGGAGTCCGGCCGGGGCGCCGGTGCCGAGCAGAGTCAGTTCCACACCCCGATCCTCCCGCGTCGCCGCGGGGCGTGCGCGCCCGGCTACGCTGCGGGCAGGACAGCGATCACGTGCGGGACCCTGGGAGGCGGACATGGCATGGACGTGGCGGTTCGAGAAGTCCGACGGGACGGAGGTCCAGCCGGCGGTACAGCCGGAGGAGTTCACGACACAGGGGGACGCCGAGACCTGGATCGGTGAGTACTGGAAGGAACTGCGCGACGGCGGCGCGGAGCAGGTGGTGCTCTCGGAGGACGCGACAAAGATCTACGGTCCGATGAGCCTGGACGCCCCCGAGTAGCCTCCGCGCCCGGAACCACCGGTTCCACCACCGCGCGGACACCACTCGGCCACTGCCCGGCCACCGCTCGGGCGCTCCGGTACGCAGCCGGGGCGTCCGGGCGGCCGGCCGAGCGGCCGCCCGCGCGGTGCGTGGCTCGGCAACGGCCTGGGGCAATACAGCGAGGGTGCGTGCCGGGCGTCGCGGGCCAGGCGGGACTTTCGCAACACGCCCTAGATCTCGCCCAGCGTCACCTCCGCCGTCATGGCCTCACCGTCCCGTACGAACCCCACCACCACCCGGTCTCCCGGGCTCTCCGCCGCCAGTGCCTCCGCCAGGGAGGTGATCGTCGTGATCTGCGCCGGGCCCACCTTGGTGATGATGTCCCCCGGCCGTAGCCCCGCCGAGTCCGCGGCGCCGCCCCGGACGACCTCCACCACCGCCACCCCCGACGGCTGGTAGCTGTCGTCGAGCACCGTCCGCGCCGTGATGTCGAGCGCGGCACGGCCCGAGTCGGTGACCCGGCCCGTCTCGATGATCTGGTCCGCGACGGTCTTCACCATCGAGACCGGGATGGCGAAGCCGATCCCCGGTGCCGCGCCCTCGCCCAGCCGGGGGTCGGTCGCCGCCAGCGTCGGGATCCCGATCACCTCGCTGTCCAGATTGACCAGCGCGCCCCCGCTGTTGCCCGGGTTGATCGCGGCGGACGTCTGCACCATGTTGCCGATCGTCGCGCCCGTGCCCCCGTCGGACCGGCTCTCGCTGACGGTGCGTCCGACGCCGGAGACGATGCCCTGGGTCACGCTGCTGGACAGCCCGAGCGGTGGCCCCATCGCCAGGACGATCTGCCCCACCTGCACGGACGAGGAGTCCCCGAACGTCGCCGCCTTCAGCCCCGCCGGGAGCCGGTCCAGCTTGACGACCGCGAGATCCTGCTCCGGGTAGGAGGAGACCAGCTTCGCCGTGAGCGGCTCCTCGCCGGTCGCCACCGTGACCTTGAACGACTTCTCCCGGCCCACCACATGCGCGTTGGTGATCACATGGCCCTTGGAGTCGTAGACGATCCCCGACCCCAGACTGCTCCCCGCCTCCAGTTGGACGACCGACGGCAGTACGTCCCGGATCACCGCCTCGTAGTCGCTCTGCAACTCGTTCGCGGCCCGCGGTGCCACCGCGCGCGTCGAGTTCTCCGGCCGTGACTCCGCCGCGCTCGAGCAGCCCGCGAGCGCGGGAGCGCAGATCGACGCGGCGCAGATCGCGGCGGTCAGCGGCGGCACTCGGCGTATCCGCCGGGCGGGGGTGCGAGGGGGTGCACTCATGCCCGGAGTATCCCTTTGCCGCCCTTTTGTCGGCGCGTCCTGCACCCCCAATCAGGTGCCACCCGCACCCGCCGTGCGCGGGGCACCCGCCGTGCGCCGCGCGGCCGACCGGCCGGGCGGCAGCGGATCAGGCGGCTCGGGCGGCAGCGGCTCGGGCGGCTCGGGCGGCCGGGTGCGCGCCCGCCTGCTGCTCCGGGACCGTCACCAGGAACTGCGTCGCCGCCGGCTCCCCGTAGAGCGGGTCCCCCGCGACCAGCTCCGCGTGCGTCCCCACCGCGCGGACCTTCTCCGCGTCCCTCACGACGATCCGGTCCGCGAGGGTCACGGTCGACAGCCGGTGGGCCACCACCAGGACGGTCACCTCGCGGGACACCTCGGTGACCACGTCACGCAGGGACATCTCGTTGACCGCGTCCAGCCGGGAGGTCGCCTCGTCCAGCAGGAGCAGCCGGGTGCCCGCGCAGCAGGGCGCGGGCGATGGCCACGCGCTGGCGCTCGCCGCCCGAGAGCTTGGAGCCGCCATGGCCGACGACGGTGTCGAGTCCCCGTCCGGGAGGTGTCCGACGACGGTGTCCGGCCGGGCCCGGACGAGGACCTCCCGGATCTGCGCGTCCGTCGCGTCCGGCGCGGCGAAGACCAGGTTCTCGCGGAGGGGCCCCGCCAGGACCGGGGCGTCCTGCTCGACACAGCCGATGGCGGCCCGCGGATCGGCGACCGGCCAGTCGTGGACATCCCTGCCGTCGACGAGGATCCGCCCGGAGTCCGCCTCGTAGAACCGCTCGATCAGCCCGAAGACGGTCGACTTGCCCGCGCCCGACGGCCCGACGGCCCGACGAACGCGGTCATACCCGGTCCCGGCACGGTGAAGGAGACACCGGCTGGAGCAGCGCGGTGACCGTGCCCACCAGGGCGAAGGACGCGCCGAGCGCGACGAGCCCGCGATGCGGGCGGAAGTGCGCGTACAACGCCCGCCGGTCTCCCCGGCGGAGAGTCCGGCGGTCGGCTCGTCATTCGTTTCGGTGGATTCGGCGCCTGTCACGTGAGGAGGGTCGCGGAATCGTTCCCGCTGCCTGACTCGGCGATCACCTTCGATGAGACGGTGCCGGGTCCACGCGTCGGCCGTGCGCCCCGGACGGTTTCAGCGCGTACGCCGCACAGATACGGCTTCAGCCGCGTACGCCGCACAGATGCAGCAGCGCCGCCAGTCTGCGATACGGCTCGGTCCGGCCCGCCCGGTCCTCGACCGTCAGCAGCCGTTCCAGCACATCGGCGGCCGGGAGTACGGAGTCGGGGGCCCACTCGGTGAAGACCTGGACGCCGTACCAGGCGTGCAGCGGCGCCGCGATCCCCGCGAGCGCGGCCGTCAGCGCGTCGAGCCGGTCGGCGCGGGCGGCGCGGGCGGCGGGCCCGGGCCGGTCGGCGCAGCCGTCCTGGTCGAGCGCGGCGAGCGCCTCGGCCCAGTCGCCGGACAGGCCGGGCGCCATGGCGACGGAGTCGGCGTTCCGTACGAGAAGGGAGAGCAGTCCGCCCGGTGCCAGCATTCTGGCGAGTCCGGCGAGCAGCGCGTCGGGGTCCGGCGCGGACATCAGCACTCCGTGGCAGAGCACCACATCGAAGCTGCCCGGCAGGAAGTGCACCCCGGTCTCGCCGTAGTCGCCGTCGATCAGCCGGACCCGCTCGCGGATTCCGGCGGGCTCGGTCGCCAGCGACTCCTGGGCCCGGCGCAGCAGCGCCGCGTCGGACTCCAGGCCGGTGACGGTGTGTCCCGCCCTGGCCAGTCGCAGCGCCTGGGCGCCGCGGCCCATGCCGACGTCCAGTATCCGCAGCCGCTGCCCCACGGGGTAGCGGGCGGCTATCTGCTCGTCGAGCTGGCGGGCCACCAGCTCCTGCCGGACGGTGTCCCGCAGCCCGCCGAACGCGTCGGGCGCGGCAGCCGACCGGCCGACCGCGCCGGGGGCCTCTGTGCTCAGGGTCGCTCTCCGCGCTTGACCTGCGGCTTCGGCAGCCTCAGCCGGCGCATCTGGAGCGTACGCATCAGACCGTAGGCGACCGCACCGCGCTTGGGCTCGTCCGGGAACCGCTCCCTGAGCTGCTTCTTCAGCCGGATCGACAGCCCGATGGAGTCCACGATGATCATGACGATCACGCCGAGCCAGATCAGCAGCGCCACATTCTGGAGCTGTCCGATCCGCACCATGCTCATGATCAGAATGATCACCGCGAGCGGCAGGAAGAACTCCGCGACGCAGAAGCGGGAGTCGACGAAGTCGCGGACGAACCGGCGCACCGGGCCCTTGTCGCGAGCGGGCAGATAGCGCTCGTCGCCACTGGCGAGCGCTTCCCGCTGCCGGGCCAGATCCGAGCGCCTGGCCGCCCGCTGGCGCTTCATCGCGTCCTTGCGGTCGGCCGGCGCGCTGGCGGCACGGCGGCGCTGGGTCTGGGCCTCACTCCTCTTGGGTGTGGGGCGCCCCTTGGGGGCCTCGGGGTCACGGGACTGCTTGGAGAGGTCCGCCGTCACCTGGTCGGTGGGGGCCTTCTCTGTCTTGGCACGGCTACGGAACACAAAACCCAAGGGTACGGGGTGGCGCGCATGGACCCAACGCTCAGGGGGAACGATCCCGCAACACCGGGCGTCCACCGCGCGTCCACCGGGGTGTCCGCCGGGGAGGGTCCACCGGGGACAGAACGTACGGAATCGCCGGTTGCCCGCCCGGTCCCCAGGTTTCCCTGACGGTCATCTACTCCTTGCGCCGGATCAGGAGCTGCCCGCAGTCGTCCTTGGGGATGAGCGCATCCGCGCTCGAACAGTGCGGTAATGGATGCAGGGCCCGTACTGTGGGTTCTGTTGGAGTGCTGGAGCCGTAGTCCGTCAGAAGGGGGCGCGCGAAGCCCATGAGCGGTGTCATGAAGCGTATGGGGATGATCTTCCGCGCGAAGGCAAACAAGGCCCTTGACCGGGCCGAGGATCCGCGCGAGACCCTCGATTACTCCTACCAGAAGCAGCTGGAGCTGCTGCAGAAGGTGCGTCGCGGGGTGGCCGATGTGGCGACCTCCCGCAAGCGCCTGGAGCTGCAGCTGAACCAGTTGCAGGGACAGTCCTCCAAGCTGGAGGACCAGGGCCGCAAGGCGCTGGCCCTCGGCCGTGAGGACCTGGCGCGGGAGGCGCTCTCCCGGCGTGCCGCGCTGCAGCAGCAGGTCAGCGATCTCGAAACGCAGCACACGACCCTGCAGGGCGAGGAGGAGAAGCTCACCCTCGCCGCCCAGCGCCTCCAGGCCAAGGTCGACGCGTTCCGTACGAAGAAGGAGACCATCAAGGCGACCTACACCGCCGCCCAGGCGCAGACCCGGATCGGTGAGGCGTTCTCCGGGATCTCGGAGGAGATGGGCGACGTCGGTCTGGCGATCCAGCGGGCCGAGGACAAGACGGCCCAGCTCCAGGCCAGGGCCGGGGCGATCGACGAACTGCTCGCCTCGGGCGCGCTGGACGACCCGTCCGGGATGGCGAAGGACGACATCGCCGCCGAGCTGGATCGCATCTCCGGTGGTACTGATGTAGAGCTGGAGCTACAGCGGATGAAGGCCGAGCTGGCGGGCGGATCGAGCGCGTCGCAGCAGGCCATCGAGGGCGGCGGCACCACCCCGCAGGACGCTCCCGGTCAGCAGCAGAACAGCACCAGGCCGAACTTCGACAAGCAGTGACCACCGAGCCGGGCCGCCGCCGGTCAGCGGACAGCGGCCCCGGCAGGCCCCGGACAGCGACTGACGACCGGACAGTCACCGAGCAGTAGGGATTCGTCATGATCGTACGGATCATGGGGGAGGGACAGGTGAGGCTGGCGGACAGCCACCTCACCGAACTCAACAAGCTCGACGACGAGCTGCTGGCCGAGATGGAGCAGGGGGACGGACCCGGGTTCCGCCTGACCCTCGCCGCGCTCCTGGAGCGGGTCCGGGCGCTCGGCGAGCCGCTCCCGGACGACTCCCTGGAGCCGTCGGAGCTGATCCTTCCCGGCCCGGACGCCACCCTTGAGGACGTACGGGAACTGCTCGGCGACGACGGACTCATCCCCGGCATCCCCGGCTGACTCCCCGCGCCCGCGCACCGCACTCCAACACCCCACTGCCCCTGACCGCACCCCGGTCGGGGGCAGCGGCGTATCCGAGCCCCCGCACCCCCCCCGAGCCTTGCCGGCGGTCGAGTCCCGCAGAACCAAGCCCCTCCTGGGGGTGCCTCCCAGGCGAAGCCCTGGGGGAGATTGAGGAGCGGGGCACGGGGCGGAGCC
>NZ_JBSGUP010000192.1:4863-12671 GCF_053607985.1 Streptomyces sp. NPDC055078 | reverse complement strand
CCCCAGAGCTTCGCCTGGGCGGTACCCCCAGGCGAGGCTGAATTGGCGCACCCGGGCAGGCAAATTCAGCCCGTCCGGCGTTTGAGGACGGACCCCCGGCCGCGGGGCCCGAGCGGGACGAGTGGCCTGGGCCCAGTCCTCAGGCGACGCATCCGCAGAGCGTCACCAGGCGAAGGATTCCGGCGACGCGCCCACCGGGGGAAACAGGTCGTCCAGCTCGGCGAGCAGCTCCTCGCTCAGCTGGAGTTCGATCGCGCGCAGGGCGCCGGTGAGCTGGTCCGCGATACGGGGGCCGACGATGGGGCCGGTGACGCCGGGGCGGCTGAGCAGCCAGGCGAGGGCGACCTCGCCGGGCTCCAGGCCGTGCTTGGCGAGGAGGTCCTCGTAGGACTGGATGCGGTCGCGGACGCCGGGCCGGTCCAGTGCGCTCCCGCCCCTCCCGGAGGCCCGCCGTCCGCCTTCTGTCGTCTTCCGGATCACTCCGCCGAGGAGCCCGCCGTGCAGCGGTGACCAGGGGATGACGCCGAGCCCGTACTCCCGCGCCGCCGGGATGACCTCCATCTCGGCGCGGCGCTCGAAGAGGTTGTAGAGGCACTGCTCGCTGACCAGTCCGTACGAGCCCCGACTACGGGCGATCTCATTGGTCTGGGCGATCTTCCAGCCGGGGAAATTGGACGACCCGGCGTAGAGGATCTTCCCCTGCTGGATGAGGGTGTCGACGGCCTGCCAGATCTCCTCGACGGGGGTCAGCCGGTCGATGTGATGGAACTGGTACAGATCGATGCGGTCGGTCCTGAGCCGCTTGAGGCTGGCCTCGACGGAGCGGCGGATATTGAGCGCGGAGAGTCTGTGGTGGTTGGGCCAGGGATTGCGGTCGGCGGTCATGTCCCCGTACACCTTGGTGGCGAGGACGACCTTGTCCCGGCGGTCGCCGCCCTGGGCGAACCAGCTTCCGATGATCTCCTCGGTACGGCCCTTGTTCACACCCTCGCCGTAGGTGTTGGAGGTGTCGAAGAAATTGACACCCGCGCCGAGGGCGGTGTCCATGATGCGGTGGGCGGCATCCTCTTCGGTGTGAGGGCCGAAGTTCATCGTCCCGAGGACGAGTCGGCTGACCTTGAGTCCGGTGCGTCCGAGCTGCGTGTACTCCATGGGCACCAAGCCAACGCCCTGAAGCGGGCTCGAAGCAAGAGCGCGGACGGCGTACCCGGCGGTCGCCGCCGCGACGGACCGGGGCGGGATGAGCGCCCGGAGGCCCTGCGACGCGGCCCGGCCCTGGGCCGGAGATCGCCAGAGGTACGGCCATGACCAGGGGTACGGCCAGGAACACGGACAGGAGTTCGGGCAAAACCGAGGCGCTGAGTACGGCCAAATGGGACGGTAGCGCAGGGTGATGCGGGAGGGCACCGGAATCCCGTCCCGCTGAACGGGCGTTCCACGGCACCGATTCACGGCGGAACACGTCCTCTACGGGGGGAGCCGCGCTCAGTCGGCGGTGGCGGACACGAGGGGGTGTCACGCATACCCCCGGGGGACAAGCCGCGCCACGGGGGCGTTGCCTTCCCGGCTCACGCCGGGGTGCCCGCGCACTATGTATCCGACAGAACACCAGGGCGTGATTCCGCATCAGTTCGGGAAGCGGCGGCCCGTACCGAAGAAAGCAGCAAGCAGCGATGCCACAGATTTCGATTGTCGTACCGTGCTTCAACGAGAGTGAGGTGATCGACACTTTTCACAGCACACTGATCGGCGTTCTGGAGCCGATCGGGTCTTCTTTCGAGATTTGCTATGTGGATGACGGCAGCGGCGACGACACCCGCGACCGGCTGAAGAAACTCAGCGCCGCCGACCCCCGGACCCGGTACACCTCGTTCAGCCGTAACTTCGGCAAGGAATCGGCCATGCTCGCCGGGCTGCGGATGTCCCAGGGGAATGCGGTCGTCGTCATGGACTCCGACCTCCAGCACCCCCCGAAACTGATTCCCCGCATGCTGGAACTGCACCAGCACGGCTATGACCAGGTCATCGCACAGCGCGACCGCACGGGTGAGGGCGTGGTGCGCACCGCGCTCAGCCAGGCGTACTACCGGCTGGTCCGCCGCTTCATGGATGTCGAAGTCATCGACGGCGCGGGCGATTTCCGGCTGCTGTCCCGGCGCGCGGTCAACGCGCTGCTGTCCCTGCCGGAGAGCAATCGCTTCTCCAAGGGGCTCTTCTCCTGGATCGGCTTCGACACCGTCAGTTTCAGCTACGAGAATGTGCAGCGGGCGGCCGGACAGTCCAAGTGGGGCGGGCGACGGCTCCTCAACTACGGTATCGACGGGCTGATGTCCTTCAACAGCCGCCCGCTGCGCATGGCCGTCCACGCCGGTCTGTGGCTCTTTCTCTCCGCGCTCGCCTATGCCCTGTGGATCGTGGCGAATGCCATCGCGCATGGTGTCGAGACACCCGGATACGCGACCCTGATCGCGGTCATCGTCGGTATGAGCGGGGTGCAGATCACCACGCTCGGGGTGATCGGCGAGTATGTGGGCCGTATCTACCACGAATCCAAACACAGACCGCACTACGTGGTCCGGGAGACCGATGAATCGGCCGTGCCGCCGTCCCTGCCGAACGATGTGATCGCGGGCCCGGTCGACCAGCATGTCTCCGAGAGCCCGGGTCCGGTCGACGGGCATGTCTCCGATCGCCCCGGCCCGGTCGACGGGCATGTCTCCGATCGCCCCGGCCCGGTCGACCGTCGCGTCCCCGAGAGGCAGAGCTGACATGGCCGTCGACACTTCCCGGGCGACCAGGACCCCGGAGCCACCGGAGCCCGACGCCGGGCCGGAGCCGAAGCGCCCCCGGTGGACGGAGTACTGGCCGCTGGCTCTGTCCCTGCTGCCGCTCGGTCTGCTGACCCTGGCGTCCTGGTACGGCCGTCATGTGCGCCCCAGCGCGGACGAGTGGTGCTTCCTCCCGCATGTCCGGGACGAGGGCATCTCGGGCCTGGTCGGCAAGTTCTACTTCACCGACAACGGACGGGTGGGCAACGGCCTGCTCGTGGGCCTGTACACGAAGTTCCCGGTCGCGGGCCATCAGTGGTACGCGGTGATCAGCGCGGTGGTGATGCTGGCGCTGCTGTGGGCGCTGACGGTGGCGCTGCTGCGCCGGGCGGGTCTGCGGGTGCCGCGCGGGGTGCCGCTGCTGGTCGCCGGGATGGTCGCGGCGGTGTTCCTGTTCGCCACGCCCAACACGTACAAGACGTTCTACTGGCCCGCCGCCTCCGTCTCGCACACCCTCGCCCCCGTCCTCTGTGTCGCGGCGGCGATCCCGCTGCTGCGGGCGGGCACCCGCCGGGCCCGTGCCGTCGCGCTCGCCGTGGTCGTCGGCGCTGGCGTGTTCATGGGCACGCTCTCCGAGGAGGCGTCCGTCGTCTCGCTCGTGGTGCTGTCGGGCGTGGTGCTCTTCGCCCATCTGATCTTCGCCGAGCGGGTCAGGCGCGCGGTGCGCGTGTGGTCGCTGGCCGGGATGGCGGGGATCGCCGCCGGCACCCTGGTGCTGGTGACCTCCCCGGGCTCCCGGAACCGCCGGGTGCGCTATGACGCCGAGAGCGTGTCCATGCTCGCGCCGGAGTCGCTGAAGGGTTCGCTGCGGGGGTACGGGGAGATCCTCACCACCGTCTTCTCGACCTGGCAGTACGCGGGCGCGCTGGCGGCGGGTGTGCTGCTCGGCCTGCTCGCGCGCGGGGGCGGCGACCGGGGGTCCGTCCTGCTCCCGGTGCGGGCGCGGGTGCTGATCCCGCTGGGCGCGGCGGCGTTCCTGGTCTCCGGCTTTCTGTGCACGGTCATCACGTACCCCGTCTTCGGGGCGAGCGTGGTGACCACCGAGCGCACCTGGAACGACTATCTGCTGGTGTACGTCCTGGTCCTGGTCGGCACCGGCGCGTTCCTGGGCCGCGCGCTCCGGGGCCGCTCCCTGGCCGCGCCCGTCGCCCCGCTCGCCACCGCGCTGGCCGCCGTGGTGTGCGCCGCGACCGTGCTGAGCCTGACCGGTCCCGTACGGGAACTGGCGGGCGACATGAAGGCGCGGGCGGTGAAGTGGGACCGCCAGGACGCGTATCTGCGCGAGGGCGCGGCGCGCGGCGAGAAGGTCATGCCGTACACGCCGACCAAGGTGGGCAGGATGCTGGAGCCGTTCGCGAACAAGGGCCGCAAGCGGTGGCCCGCGCAGTGCACGGCGGACTACTACAACCTGGAGAGGCTGACGTACGCGGAGCGGATGCGGCTGCCTTGAGGAGCGAGCGCCCGGTGCCGCTCATGTCGCCCAGGGCGGCGCCGCCCCGGCCCTGCCGTGGTGCCTTGGGCGCCACCCGTGCCGTCCCGGCTGATGCGGCCAGGTGCCGCCCGTGCTGCCCGGTCCCGCTTGTGCCGTCCCGGGCCCCGTACGGTGCCGGGGGCGGTGAACACCGTGGTGCGACGGCGGGATGGCAGGCTGGTGGCATGCGCTCGCTTCCGTATGTCACCGGTGCCGCCCTCCTGCTGCTGGCGGCAGCCGCCCCGGCCACCGCCGCCGGCTCCGACTTCACGATCGAGGACCCGAGGATCACGGAGTCCAGCGGGCTCGCCGCCAGTCGGGCGCATCCGGGGATCTACTGGACGCACAACGACCAGGACGAGCCCCGGGTCTTCGCCGTCGACTCCCGGACCGGGAAGACGGTCGCGACGGTCACCCTCAGGGGGGTCGGCAAACCCCGTGACATGGAGGCGATCTCCATCGGCCGGGACGGGAACGTCTATGTCGGCGACATCGGCGACAACCTCAACGGCAGCTGGCCGCATGTCTGGATCTACACCTTCCCCGAGCCGAAGGCCCTGAGGGACATGACCGTGCGCGCCACCCAGTACACGGTGAAATACGCGGACGGGCCCCGCAACGCCGAGGCGCTGATGGTGCACCCCACCACCGGGCGGGTCTATATCGCCTCCAAGAACGAGGACGGCGGCGGCCTCTACGAGGGCCCGGCCAAGCTGACCGCGACCGGCACCAACACGTTCCGGCGCGTGGGGGAGGTGCCCTGGGTGACGGACGGCGCCTTCTCCCCGGACGGCGGGGAACTCGTCCTGCGGTCCTACTTCAGCGCCCGGGGCTACGCCTGGAAGAACGGCCGCCTCGGCGCCGACCACCGGGTGAAGGCCCCCGTCCAGGGCCAGTCCGAATCCGTCACGTACACCGCCGACGGCAAGGCCCTGATGTTCGGCACCGAGGGCGAGCGCAGCGAGGTGGAGCGGGTGGGGCTGCCGGACGGCGGCTCCAAGTCGCCCTCCCGGGCGGCGGGTGCCGCGTCGGACGGGGACGGGGACGGGGGCGACAAGTCGACCTTTACGTACGGGGTGCTGGTCCTCGCGGGCGCGACGGCGCTGGTGCTGGGTCTGAAGCGGCTGCTGCGCCGGGGGTAGACGCGCCGGGCTCCCGCCGCCGAGGGGGGAGCCTGCCCGGCGGATCCTGCCGGGCCCGTACGCCCTGGGCCGGGGAGGTCCCAGGCCCCAGCGCCTTCAGGCGGTGGGGTCGCCCGGCGGGTCCGCTTGCGCCCCGCGGTCCGCTTCCGCCTCGCGGTCCGACTCGGCTGATTCGGCTGATTCGGCTCCGCGGTCCGCTCCCTCCTCGCGGCGGCGGACCAGCGAGTCCAGTCCGTCGATCAGCCTGGCCAGCCCGAACTCGAAGTGGTCGAAGTCGTCGGTGAAGCTGTCCTCCGAGAGCAGCTCCATCATCGGGTAGTCCCCGCTCTCTATCGCCCGTTCCAGGAACGGCTGCTGACGCTTCCAGAAGTCCTCGTGACTCTGCCCGGTCGCGTCGACTGCCTCCTCCGCCTCTGCCTCCATCCGGGCGATGCCCTGCACAAAGCTCTGCAAGGAGATGATCACCGAGATCTTCTCGGTGTCGGCGAGCCGCATGTCCTTGAGCCCGATCAGCGCGGCCTCCAGGCTCCGCAGCGCGCTGGGGCCGAGGACGGTGCGCGCCTGGTTGACCTTGAGCAGCCAGGGGTGGGCGCGGTAGAGGGCGAGATAGCCGCGGGCGATGGAGTCCACGGCGGCGTGCCAGTCGACGTACTCCCCGGGGGCCGGGGGATCCCAGGGGCCCGGGTCGCTGACGCGGTCCAGCATCAGATCGAGCAGTTCGGCCTTCCCGGGGACATACCGGTACAGGCTCATCGTGCCGGTGCCCAGGTCCGTGGAGAGCCTGCGCATGGAGACCGCGGCCAGGCCGTCCGCGTCGGCCACCTCGATGGCCGCCGTCACGATCCGGTCGAGGCTCAGTCCGCGCTTGGGCCCGCGGGTGGGGCGCTCGCCCGTGCCCCACAACAGCTCCAGGCTGCGTGAGACATCCCCGCTGCCGCTGGTTTCCGTCGTCATGGCCTCACCTTAATCCTCTGTGTCCAACCGGTTGGAACAAGAACTGAGTACGGTGTACTCTCTTATGAGTACACCGTACGCGAAGGTGTGCCGCTCGTCCCCGAACAGCAGGAGGAAGCATGTCCGAATACGCAGTCGAGGCCACTGCGCTGGAGAAGCGGTACGGCGAGAAGCGCGCGCTCGCGGGCTTCGACCTCGCCGTCCGCAAGGGCACGGTGCACGGCCTCCTCGGTCCGAACGGCGCGGGCAAGACCACCGCCGTGCGCGTTCTGGCCACACTGCTGAGGTTCGACGGTGGACACGCCCGGGTGGCCGGTGTCGATGTGGCGCGCGATCCCCGTTCCGTACGCCGCAGGATCGGGCTCACGGGGCAGTACGCGGCCGTGGACGAGGCGCTGACCGGACGCCAGAACCTGGAGATGTTCGGCCGGCTCTTCCACCTCGGCGCCCGCAGGTCCGCCCGGCGGGCCACCGAGTTGCTGGAGCAGTTCGATCTGGTCGAGGCGGCGGACAAGGGAGCCGACGGCTACAGCGGCGGCATGCGCAGGCGGCTCGACCTGGCCTCGTCGATGATCCTCGCCCCCGATGTGCTGTTCCTGGACGAGCCGACGACCGGGCTCGACCCGCGCGGCAGGGGCGAGGTGTGGGCGGCGGTCCGGGAGCTGGTCGCGGGCGGGACGACGGTGCTGCTGACCACGCAGTACCTGGACGAGGCGGACAAGCTCGCCTCGCACATCACGGTCATCGACCAGGGCCGTGCCATCGCCGACGACACCCCCGACGTACTGAAGAACACGGTCGGCGGCGACCGGATCGAGGTCGTCGTCGCCGACGCCGCCGATCTCGCGTCGGCGGTCGCGGCGGTCGCGCGGGTCGCCGACACCATCCCGGAGCGGGACGAGACCGAGCGCCGGGTGCACGCGGCGGTGAGCGACCGGGTGGCCGCTCTCACCGATGTGGCCCGCACGCTGCAGGACCAGGGGATCGCGGTGGAGGACATCGGTCTGCGCAGGCCGAGCCTCGACGATGTCTTTCTCCGCCTGACCGGACACCGTACGGCTACGGAGAGCACGAAGGAGAGTGCGGCATGAGCGACGTCCTGGAGAAGAAGAGCGAGAAGAGCGGGAAGCGCGCGCCCGTCACGGCGGGCGCCGGCAAGGTCGATCTCAGCCCGGAGAGCGGCGCCGAGCGCCGGGTGTACTGGGCGGTCGTGGACAGCGCGAACCTGGTCCGCCGCGAACTGCTCCACTACGGCCGCCACCCCTCGTACATCGCCTGGCAGCTCGGGTTCCCGATCATCTCGGTGCTGCTGTACGGCTATGTCTTCGGCGGCGCGATGAAGCCGCCGGGCGGTGGCGACTACCGCGACTTCCTGATGCCGGGCATGTTCGTGATGACCATGGCCTTCGGTCT